>VSBZ01000164.1:0-8097 GCA_047459215.1 Micromonosporaceae bacterium
GCCGGGGCCAGCGGCTCCCTGCTCAAGGACACGCCGCCGCCGCAGATCGTCGAGGCGATCCGGCTCGTGGCCGCCGGTGAGGCGATGCTGTCGCCCGCGGTCACCCGGCGGCTCATCGCCCACGTCGCCGCCTCGGCCGGCGAGACCGACGCCCGGCGGCGGCAGGCCCGCGAGAAGCTCGACCGGCTGAGTGAGCGGGAGCGGGAGGTGGCGATCGCGATCGGGCAGGGGAAGTCCAACGCGCAGATCGGCGCCGAGCTGTTCATGAGCGTGGCCACGGTCAAGGCCCACGTGACCCGACTGCTGTCCAAGCTGGAGCTGTCGAACCGGGTGCAGGTCGCGCTGCTGGCCCACGACGCCGGACTGACCGACTAGCTGCCGTCCCGGCGAGGGGCGCGGAACGGGCGCGGCCGGTTCGCCGACCCGTGCACGTCGCCGTGGTGGCCGGCGGCCGCCGCGGGCAACCCCTGTGCGCCCCGGGGCCACTGTCGGGGACGGACGACGTCCCCGCCCGGTCGGGGTCCACGGACCGCCCACCGTGCACATCTGGCCTGATCCGTCCCGCTCGGTGTCTTGCTGTCTGTCCTCGGTGCCCATAGATTCAGGAGAATCGGCAAGATCCGGTGGGTGCGTCCGCGCCGGGCGGAATGAAAGGACGAGCCAGTGCTCAGCCGTTGTCACCGACTGTCCCGAGCGGTCCCGGTCGCCGTCGCCGTGGCGATCGTGACCGTCCAACCGCAGCCGGCGCTCGCGCAGCAGCCGGAGGCGGTCACCGTACCTCCGCACGCCACCGTCCGTGCGGACTCCCCGCCCCGCAGCGGGTTGTGGCTGGTCCAGCTGGAGGAGCCGTCGCTGGCCACCTACCGGGGTGGGCGGCCCGGCCTGGCCGCCACCAGCCCGTTGGTCACCGGAGCGCGGACCCTGGACGTCACCTCCCCACGCAGCCGTGCCTACCTCGGACACCTCGCGGACCGCCAGGCCGAGGTGACCGCCCGCATGGAGCGGGTGCTCGGCCGTACGCCGCAGGTGGTGTACGCCTACCGCAACGTCGTCAACGCGCTGGCGGTGCGGGTGGACGCCGAGGAGGCGGCACGACTAGCCGAGCTGCCCGGGGTCGCGTCGGTGACCCCCGACGAGGAGCTCCGGCTCGACACCGACGTCAGCCACGACCTGATCGGTTCGGCAGCGGTGTGGGACGGTGACACCGGACCCGGGCTCGCCACCCGCGGCGAGGGGGTCATCGTCGGCCTGCTCGACACCGGCGTCAACCCCGACCACCCGTCGTTCGCTGCCGTCGACGGGGACGGCTACCGGCACACCAACCCGTTCGGGCCCGGCACCTACGTCGGCGTGTGCGACCCGGCGCATCCGCAGCACGAGGACATCTGCAACGACAAGCTCATCGGCGCCTGGAACTTCGCCCTGTTCTCCTCCAGCGCCGTGGACGACAACGGCCACGGAAGCCACGTGGCATCGACCATGGCGGGCAACCGGCACGAGGCCGTGTTCACGGTCGGGAACGACCAGTACACCCGCACCATCCAGGGCGTGGCGCCGCGTGCCAACATCATCTCGTACCGGGTGTGCGACCCGAGCTGCTTCACCAGCGCCACGGTGGCGGCGGTGGAGCAGGCCATCACCGACGGCGTGGACGTGCTCAACTTCTCGATCTCCGGCCCGGACAACCCGTGGGGCAACATCGTCGACCAGGCGTTCCTGGAGGCGTTCGCGGCCGGCGTGTTCATCGCCGCCTCCGCCGGCAACGACGGCCCGGGGGCCGGCACGGTGGCCAAGACCGCGCCGTGGAACGCCGCGGTCGCCGCCACCAACACCGTCCGGCTGATCGCGCAGCGCCTGGACGTGGTGGACCCCGCGGCGCCGCCGGAGCTCATCGGGCTGGCCGCGGTGCCCGGGGAGGGCCCGCAGGTCCAGACGGCCGTCGAGGCCCCTGTGCGCTACGCCGGTGCGGTCGATGACGGCAACGACAACGGCTGCGCCCCCTTCCCCGGGGGTGTCTTCGAGGGCGCGGTCGCACTCGTCCGGCGTGGAGACTGCAACTTCTCCGTCAAGGTGGACAACGCCGCGGCCGCCGGCGCCATCGCCACGGTGGTGTTCAACCAGTTCGCCGGTCCGGCGTTCGTCATGGGCGGCCTGGAGGCCACCACGATCCCCGCGCTCATGGTGACCCGGGACGACGGGGAGCGGCTGGCCGCCTTCCTGGCCACCCACCCGGACGCGGTGGTGCGCATCGACACCGAGACGGTGGTGGTCGGCGACGAGGAGTGGGCCAGCGTGGTGGCCGACTTCAGCTCCCGCGGCCCCAGCCGGTTCGACCTGCTCGCACCGACGTTCGCCGCGCCCGGCCGGGGAATCCTGGCCGCCGGCGCCGCGGTCGGCGACGACCCGCTGCAGTACCGGTTCATGCAGGGCACGTCGATGGCCTCGCCCCACGGTGCCGGGGCGGGCGCTCTGCTGAAGGCGCTGCACCCGGACTGGTCGCCGGCGCAGATCCGGTCGGCGCTGGCGACCACCGCCGACCGGACCGGGCTGGTGAAGGAGGACGGCGTCACCCCGGCCGACCCGTTCGACGTCGGGTCCGGCCTGCTGGACCTGTCCCGGGCCGCGGCGGTCGGCGTGGTGCTCGATGAGACGTACGACAACTTCGTGCAGGCCGACCCGGCGACCGGCGGGGACCCGAAGGCCCTCAACCTGCCGGCGATGGTGGACCACAACTGTGACCAGGTGTGCTCCTTCACCCGGCGGCTGACGAGCGTCGCGGACGTGACCGCCACCTACACCGCCACCACCGAGGCTCCCGAGGGGATGGTGGTCACGGTGACGCCGGCCGAGTTCACCCTGGCCCCCGGCGCCACCCAGGAGCTGACCGTCACCGTGGACGTGAGCGACCTGGTCGGTGGCGACTGGGTGTTCGCCGGCGTCGACCTGGTGACCGACGCGGCCCACGCCTCCGGTACGCCGGTCGCCGGGGTGCACCTGCCGGTCGCGGTGATCCCCGCGGAGCCGGTGCTGACCGTGGAGCCGGAGGAGCTGTCCAGCGTGCAGGATGTGGCGCAGACGGTGACCCAGGAGGTGACCATCGGCAACGCCGGTGGCGCGCAGATGCAGTGGCAGCTGGTGACCGACGCCGACGGCTGCGACGCGCCCGACCACACCTCCTGGGTGGACGTGGCGCCGCGGTCCGGCAGCCTCGCCCCGGGCGACGAGCAGGCGCTGGCGGTGACGTTCGACTCCACCGGCATGGTCGGCGGCGTGTACACCGCCACCCTGTGCGTGGGCAGCAACGACCCGCACCGCCCGCTGGCAACCGTGGCGCTGACCCTGGAGGTGGTCGAGATTCCGGTCGTGGCGGTGGACCCCGGCGCGCTGGCGGTCACCCAGCCGGCCGGCACCACCACGTCCCACAGCCTCAGCATCGCCAACACCGGCCACGGGGTGCTCACCTGGAGCCTGGCCGAGGAGGACGCCGGCCCGTCGGAGGAACGGGTGCAGCTGCTGCGCGACGGCGTCCTGCTGGTGCCGAACTCCGCCACCGCCAACCGGGGCGTGATGGCCTTCGACCCGCACACCGGCGACCTGATCGACCCCGAGTTCATCCCCCACTTCCCGTTCGACCCGAGCACCACCCTCTACACCCCGAAGCACCTGCTGGTGAAGCCGGACGGCAGTGGCTTCCTCATGACCGACCAGGTGCGCTGGGTGATCACTGAGTACGACCTGGAGGGCAACTTCCGGAAGGTCTTCGCACCGGTGAGCGGCGAGCGGCAACCGGAGCTGATGGGCAACCTGCGCGGCATGGCCTGGTCCCCGTGGGGAACGCTGCTGGTGACGGTCGCCTCCGGTGACAACGCGAACTCGATCGTGGAGCTTGACGCGGACGGCAACTTCCTCGGCACCTTCATCGAACCGGGCTTCGGCGGGCTCAACTCACCGTGGTACCTGCTGTTCCGCGAGCAGGACCTGTTGGTGTCGGCCAGCGGCAGCTCGGGCATCCACCGCTACTCCCACGACGGCACGCAGTACCTGGGCCGTTTCGCCGACCTCAACTGGCCGGCGCAGATGGTCGAGCTCGACAACGGCAACATCCTGACGGTCAACTGGAGCGGCACCGGCGGCGCGGGGGTGCGGGAGTTCGACGCCGACGGCAACCTGGTCGGCTCGTACGTCGCGGCCGGTTCGTCGTACGCGGGGGTCTGGGAGCTTGGCAACGGCAACATCCTGACCACCACCTCCACGGGGGTGTACGAGATCGACCGGGCCGGCGAGGTGATGAACACCAAGTTCGACGGCGGCCGGGCGCGTTACGTCACTCCGGTCCGGATGCCGGGCCTGCTGCCGTGCGCGACTCCCGACGAGGTGCCGTGGCTGTCGGTGTCGCAGGAGGCCGGGCAGACGGTGGCCGGGCAGCGGAGCGAGGTGACTGTGCTGTTGGACAGCACCGGCCTGGCGGCCGGCACCCATGAGGCCCAACTGTGCGTCACCTCGGACGACCCCGACACCCCGCTGGTGCCGGTGCGGGTGACGCTGACCGTGACCGGACCGGCCTGCGACCGGACCGTCACCGGTACGCACGCCGGGGCGCTGCGGGTTGACACCGGGCTGACCTGCCTGGCGGCCGGTGCCCGGGTCACCGGCGCGGTCGTGGTGGGCGGGGGAGGAGGGCTGTTCGCCAGCGACGCCACGGTGAACGGTCCGGTCACCGCCAGCGGCGCCGCCATGGTGGAGATCTACGACTCCACGGTACGCGGTGGAGTGTCAGTGCGCGGCGGCACCGGCAGCGCGGTGCTGTCCGGCAACGACATCACCGGTGTGGTGTGGTTGAGCGGGAACAACACGGGTGACACACCGATCGTGGTCGCCGGGAACACGATCACCGGGCGGCTGGCCTGTGACGGCAACGAGCCGCCACCGGTCAACGACGGCCGCCCGAACGAGGTCACCGGCCCGCGGACCGGCCAGTGCGCCGACCTGTGACCGACCGTGCCGGCGGGCCTCCGCGGAGGCCCGCCGGCACGGAGAGCCCGTCGCCTCCACCGCCGGCCGGGGCGGTGTCACTCGCGCTCGACCCTCCGTAGGCCGTGAGTCGGGGTCCACCACTCGATGACGAGCTTGGTGGCCCGGTCGTCGAGGTGGGTGTGTACGACCTCGGTGATGTCGGCGCGGAACTCGTCGGATTGTGCGGTGTCGGTGCGTGGACCGATCAAGATCGCCCGACCGGAGATCTTCGCCTCGCCCGGCCACTGCGCCTCGGCACCCTCGGTCGGGTCGATGGTGGCGCTGTGCAGCGCGAACCGCGGGTCGCGGAGCAGGTCGGCACTCTTGCGCGAGCCCGGCATGGAGCCGAAGACGAGCTCGCCGCCCTTGAAGGTCGCCTCGATCCCGGAGATCCGGGGCGAGCCATCGGCGCGCAGGGTGGCGACGGTCTTGTGCTTCCGGGCGTCGAAGAGCTCCCGCACCCGCCGTGCGAACCGCGGCTCCGCCTGCTCGATGTCACGCCACGCTGCCATTGGCACCATGGTCGCACACGCGGGACACGGGTGCGGCGGCAGCGAGGTCACCGCTCGGCCCGCTCCCGGTACGGATGTGGCGGCCGGGCGCGGTCGGGGCACGCCGGATACCGGCCGGCGATAGGCTGGGCCGGCCTTCGCGGGAGAGGAGCTGACGGCGGGATGCCGAGCCCGGGGGAGCTGTTTGCCGGCCGCTTCCGGTTGCACGGCCTGGTCGGTAGCGGTGGCATGGGTGAGGTCTGGCGCGCCACCGACGAGGCGCTCGGGCGGATCGTGGCGGTGAAGGTGCTGCGTCCGGAGCTGCTGGCTGAACCCGGGTTCGCCGACCGGTTCCGGATCGAGGCCCGGACACTGGCGACCATCCGGCACCCCGGAGTGGTGACCGTCCACGACTACCAGCACGGTGACGCCGGCGCCTTCCTGGTCATGGAGTACATCGACGGGGAGTCCCTGGCGGCGGTCCTGCGTCGCGTGGGACGTCTCGACCCCGCGGCCGCGATGATGCTGGTCGCGCAGGTCGCGGAGGCACTGCAGGCCGCTCACGACCGGGGAGTGGTCCATCGTGACGTCAAGCCGGCCAACCTCCTGGTGGGCAGCGACGGCGCCCCGGTCCTGACCGACTTCGGGATCGCCCGCGCGGTCGACGCGACGGCGCTGACGGTGCCCGGCACGGTGGTCGGCACACCCGCCTACCTCGCGCCCGAACAGGTGCTGGGGTATCCCGCCACGCCACTGTCCGACATCTACTCGCTCGGGGTGGTCGGCTACGAGTGCCTGACGGGTAGGCGCCCGTTCGGCGGTGAAAACTCGTACGACGTCGCGAGGAGACGGGTGCACGAACCGCCGCCGCCGCTGCCCGACGACATACCGCGCGTCGTGGCCGCGGTGATCGAGGGCGCTCTGGCCGGGGAGCCCGGGAAGCGGTGGCGGTCGGCGGCAGACCTGGCCGCGCGGGCGAGGGACGCGGCCACGCGCGTCGGCGCCGACGGCCAGACGACCCTCCTCACGTACCTGCCCGGCCGGGCCGCGCTACCGGCACCACCGGCACCACCGGCACCGCCGGAACCGTCGGCGCCCGCGTCGCTGCCGCCAACCCGGGTCGACTCCAAGGTGGGGGTGGAGGCGGTGCAGGACGAGCCCGGGCCGGTGTCCCCCTCTCCCGCTCCGCCGGTCCCACAGCCGCAGCCGGTCCCGCAGCGGCGACCCGTCCCACAGCCGCAACCCGTCCCAGAGCCGCAGCCGGCCCCACCGCCGCGGCCGATCGGGCGGTGGGAGTGGGTCGTCCCGCCCCGGCCGGCGACCGTGACGGTGGCGGCGGTGTTGTTCCTGGCGACCGCGGTGAGCATGCTGGGGGCCGCGGGCGTGACCCTGGCGGTGATCGAAGGCGCTGTCGCGGTCCTGCGGGACGTGGCCGGTCAGGAGTGGGCCGATGCGGTGGGACTGGGCGGGACGGTCGGGTCGCTCTACGTGGGGCTGGCCGGGTTCGGCTACCTGGTGGTGGCGGCGAACACGGTCAGGGGACGTCGGAGTGTCCGCGGGTGGGCGACCGCCCTCGCCGTGCCCTTGCTGTGCTGCTACCTGCCCCTGTGGTGTTCCCTCGCCGGCAGCGACGAGCAGGACGGGGCCCAGGCTGTGACCGACCAGCTGGCCGCCGCGCTGCCGAGCTGGTACGTGCCGTTGATCGGGGTGTGGGTCGTCGGCGGCGCCCTGTGCCTCCTGGTGGCCCTCCAGCTGATCTCGCTGCGGTCGGCGAAGCAGTACTTCGGCCGGGAGCCGGTGTGGGTCTACTACTACCCGTACCAGCCACCCGGCTGAGCCGGATCCCGAGTCCGGCCGGTTGCTCGGGCGGTCGTCCGCGGTCAGGAGTCGGCGGGTTGCTGGTTGGTGTGGTGGCGTGCGCCGAGTCGGAGTGCGAGGTAGCCGGTGGTGGCGGCGATGAGGCTGCCGAGGAGGATGCCGGTTTTGGCGATGTCGGTGACGTCGCTGTCGCCGAAGGCGAGGTTGGCGACGAACATTGCGACGGTGAATCCGATGCCGCCGGTGATGGCGACTCCGAGCAGGTGGGTGGGGGTCATGCCGGTGGGGTAGCGGGCCAGGCCGAGGCGTACGGTCAGCCAGGCGAAGCCGAAGATTCCGAGGGTCTTGCCGACCACGAGCCCGAGTGCGACGCCGAGGACGACGGGGTTGAGCAGCCACTGTTGGGGTGGGGTGTGGGGGAGGAGGATGCCGGCGTTGGCGAAGGCGAACAGTGGGATGACGCCGAAGCTGATGTAGGGGGCCAGTGTGTTGCGTAGCTGGTGCAGGGGTGGTTGGGTGTGGCGGGTCAGCGTGTGGATGCGGCGCAGTGTGGGGTGGTTGCGTTCGTGCACGTCGGCGGTGGTGGTGGTGTGGTCGCTGCTGCGGTGTGCCAGTTGGTCGATTAGCCGTCGGGCGGCCTGGCGGTACCGGTCGCTGGACAGGGCGGCTGAGGCGGGGGTGATCAGGCCGAAGGCCACGCCGATGATGGTGGGGTGCACTCCGGATTCGTGGAGGGCGTACCATCCCAGCACGCCCAACGGGATGGACGCCCACA
>VSBZ01000165.1:0-8087 GCA_047459215.1 Micromonosporaceae bacterium
TTGCAGACCACCAGGCAGTCCAAGCAGAACCCGATGCCGCAGAACGGCCCGCGCGGCCGGCCGGACACCCGGGTGCGGCGCGTGGCGCGCCTGCCCGCGGCCGCGAGGACCGCGGCGACGGTCTGCCCCGGCAGCGCGTCGACCGGCTGACCGTCGACGGTGACCGTGAACGGTTCCGCGGGCGGGGTGGTGCCGCCCGCGGCGGCGGTCGGGTGCGGGTCAGGCGGCGGCACGTACCGTCACCTCCGGACCGGTGAAGCGGGCCGGGTCGAACGGCCGCAGGTCCAGGTCGGGCGGATCGCCGGCGACCACCTGGGCGACGAGGTGGCCGGTGGCCGGGGCCAGCCCGATCCCGGCGCCCTCGTGCCCGTGCGCGTGGACCAGCCCGGGGGCGCGCGGGTCGGCGCCGATCACCGGCAGGTGGTCCGGGGAGAACGGCCGGAAGCCGTGGTAGACGCGCATCAGGCGGACCCGGGCGAGCGCCGGGAAGAGGGCGACCGCGCCGGCCGCCAGCCGCCGGACCGCCTCCACGTTGAGGCGGTCGTCGAAGCCGACGAGCTCCCGGGCCGCGCCGATGAGGATCGTGCCGGCCGGCGTCCCCTCCACCACGGTGGAGGTCTGCAGGCTCGCCTCGTCGCTGGCGACGTTGTCGAGGTAGTCGGCGGAGTAGACCTTGTGGCGGATCAGCAGGCCGACCGGCTCGGTGACGAGGATGACGCCCCGGCGCGGGGCCACCGGTACGTCGGCACCGGCCAGCGCGGCGACCTGACCGGCCCAGGCGCCGGCGGCGTTGACGACGTGGCCCGCGTCCACCCGGCCGGCCGGCGTGCCCACGCCGACCACCCGTCCCGCACCGTCGCGGTGCAGCGCGACCACCTCGGTGCGCAACCGGACGCTCGCGCCCAGGTCCCGCGCCGCGGCCAGCAGAGCGGCGGCGGCCCGGGCCGGCATCACCTGCATGTCCTGCGGGTAGCGCACCCCACCGGCCAGGTGCCGGCTGATCGCCGGCTCGTACCGCCGGATCTCGGCGACGTCGAGGATCTCGGTGGTGACGCCGGCGGCGGCCTGCTCGGCCGCGGTCCGGTGGAGCGCGGCCAGCCCCGCCTCCGACCGGGTCACGATCAGGCCGCCCTTGGGCTCCAGCTCGATGTCGCCGTAGCGGCCGCCCAGCTCGTCGGCCCAGGTCCGCCACAAGCGGTTGCTCAGCAGCGCGAGGTCGAGCTCCGGCCCGGGGAGCTTGTCGGAGACCAGCAGGTTGCCCTCTCCCGAGCCGGTGGTGCCGGCCACCAGGCCGCCCCGGTCGAGGACCGCCACGGACAGCCCGCGCCGGGCACAGGCGTAGGCGCACGCGGCGCCCACGATGCCCGCTCCGATCACCACGACGTCGTACGCGTCGGCCATGGATCCTCTCTTGACGCCACCAGGCCGCCCCGCGCCGTCCGGAGAGCGGGCGGTCGCGGTCGTCACCCGGACACCGCCGGGGCATCCCGATCGTAGGGTCGCCGATCATGGGGCGTCTTCGGACAACTGCCGGAACCCGCGGCCGCTGATCAAGACTACTGTCGATCGACACGGTCGACGGGCCGCCGGCCGACACGATCGCGGGGTCTTGCGTCGTGCGCGACCCGCGACGGACAGTAGTAGCGATCCAGGTCCGCGTCAGGGTGCCGCTCGCGTCCCCTAACGGCACCTGGGGCGACGGGAGGGTCCCATGCAAGGTGAGCTGCAGCGCATCGTCGACGCCCTTGCGGCGCGGGCCGGCACCCCGGCGCTCCTCGAGGACCGCGGCCAGCGCGTCCTGGCCTACAGCGAGCACACCGGCCCGATGGACGCGGTGCGCAGGGAGTCGATCCTGCGGCGCCACGCCACGCCCGAGGTCATCGCCTGGTTCCGCAACGCCGGCATCATGGAGGCGCGGGAGCCGCTCCGCACGCCGGCGTGCCCGGAGCTCGGCCTGCTGCCGCGGGTCTGCGTGCCGGTCCGGCACAACGACCAGTTGCTGGGCTTCGTCTGGTTCATCGACGCCGACGGCACGTTGGCGGACACCGGCATCGTCGACCCGGGGCTGATGCGGGAGCTGTCGCTGGCGCTCTACCGGCAGAGCCTGCTCGGCGAGCTCGCCTCGCACCGGGAGAAGGAAGCGACCCGCATGCTGCTGGACGACAACGCCGACGTGCGGGCGCAGGCGGCGCAGCTCCTGCTGGAAGAGGGCGTGGTCACCGACGGCGACCCCACGGTGGCGCTCGTCGCGCTGCTGGCCACCGCGCCGGGACGGTCGCACGACGACAAGGCCCGCCTCGCCCTGGAACAGGCGCTGGCCGGCACCCGGCGGTGGCTGGGCACCCGGGAGGCGCTGCACCTGGTGCGCCACGACCACGGGGTGCTGCTCATCCCCGGGGGCACGGCGGGGCGCCCCTCCCCCGAGGTGGCGGCCAAGCACCTCGACGACGGCCTGCGGCACGCGATCCGCGAGCTGCGCGGCGTCGAGCGGGCCGTCGTCGGCATCGGGCAGCCCCGGTCACAGCTGGTCGAGGCCGTCGGCTCGTACCAGGAGGCGCTGCAGGCCGCCCGGGTCGGCGTGCAGATGCCCAGCCTCGGCCACGTGGTCTCCTGGTCGAGCCTGGGCATCTACCGCGTGCTGGCCAGGATCGACCCGGACCAGCTCGACCCGGCCGGCGTCCACCCGGGCATCGACCGGCTCCTGCGCGACCCCGCCAACCAGGCGCTGCTCGAGACCCTGGAGTGCTACCTGGACCTGGCCGGCAACGCCCACGCCACGGCCGAGCAGCTGCGGCTGCACCGCACCACCCTCTACTACCGGTTGCGCCGGGTGGAGGAGCTCGCCGCCACCGACCTCCGGGACGGCAACGAACGCCTGTGCCTGCACCTGGCGCTGAAGATGGCCCGGCTGACCGGCCGGTACCCGGCGCAGGCGTGAGGGCGGCCGGTCGCCCACCGGTCGGGAGACCGGGCGAGCGGCCGGGGCGCCCGGTCGGGCGGCCGACGCCGGCGCGGTGGGCGGTCGACCTGGCCCCTCCCCGGTACGCGGGCTTGAGCGACGCCGGAGCGGGTATCCCAACCCGGTACCGGATCCCGGCCGGGAAGGAAGGGATGTGACATGGCGGTCACCGGTCTGGTGCCGAGGGTCCAGGGGCTGTTCCGGCAGGTGGGCGGCGTGGACGTCGACAAGAACGACGTCAAGCGCTACCAGGACTTCATCAACGAGAACGTCTTCGACCTGCTGCTGGCCGCCGGGATCACCGCGCGGTCCGACGGTCGGGACGTCGTCCGCCCGACCGACCTTCCGCTCACCAGGGGCATGCAGGAGAACATCCAGGAGTTCCGGGAGGTCGACGGGGCGCTCGATCTCGTATCCCTGCTGGAGGAGCTGATCACGGTCCCCACCCTCGACGTGGCGCTGGACGAGGAGACCGAGGCACGGCTACCCGAGGTCGTCGGCGGGCTCAGCGTGGCCCTGGTACGGACGTTCCGGATCGTCCAGCCCGAGCTGAAGAACCCGGACACCGAGGCGTGGGAGCGGGCCAGCGAGATCTTCCGGATCCTGGTGTGAGGCGACCGGTGTCGTGTGAGGCGACCGGTGCCCGCCGGCAGTCGCCGACGCGGCCGGTGACGGAGACGCAGGGCGGTGGTGGCCAGCGACCGCCGGTCTAGACGCCGGCCCTGGCGCACACCCACCCCTCGGGCAGCTGCCCGCGGTCGAGGAACGCCCGCAGGTCCGCTGCTGCCGACGCGCTCATCGTGGTGTCGACCTGCGGGTAGAGGACCTTCTCCTCCTTGAGGTTGTGGTGCTGGAGCTGGACGGTGAGCTGTCGGCACAGCTGCAGCAGCGTGGCGTTGTCCGCGCCGTCGGCGAGCGCCTGCTCCAGCGAGTCGCAGGTCGTCCAGATCTGGCCGTGCTCGCGCAGCATGACGATGATCGGCATGACGAAGCCGGCCTCGCGCAGCGGCGGGAAGGCGAACTCCTCCTCTAGATAGATGTGGCGACGCAACGCGCGGATGGCAGTGCGCAACCGGTCCCGCGCCGGTTCGCTGGAGGGGTCGGCGGTGAACGCCTCGATGCCCTCGTCGATCTCGTGGTGCTCCCGCTCGAGCGCCTCCGCCAGCGTCGCGTCCGTCATGTCCACCACCTCGGCGTGCCGTCGCTTCCCGCCCGCGCAGCACGGCCGGCCACCGCGTGCCGGCCGGACCGGGTGCGCCCGTCCCCGTGGGTGAGCCTGCCGGCTGCCGGGTCGTGGGCACAGGGCCGGAAGTCCCGTCCGCCGGGACCCACGGCCCCGCGACCGGCGCACGGGGCACGGACCCCAGCTACGGATAAATCACCTGAGCGTGGGCATAATCCCTGATCTCACTCGTACCTCCTCGTCTACCCGCCGGTGCCGGCCCACCCGTGGCCGCCTCGGCTCCGGCCCGGTCGACACGTGCGGCCGCCCGGGTGTAGTCCTATGGCGACACCGTCAGACGGCTCGCCGTGTCGACGCCAGGCACCCTTCGCGGGGCCGTCGACACTGGACGGACCGGCCCGGGATCCCGCGTCACGCGGAGCCGGCGGAGAGGAGGAGCAGGTGGACGACGACCGGTCCGCCACGGTCGACGACCTGATCATCGAGCGGCTGGACAAGGCGGACCTGCCCAAGGAGGCGTACGACCTCCTGCTGGAGGTGCTGTTCGGAGAGGACGGCGACGCAAAGGCCACCCGTGACACTCCGCGGGCCACGCCGCCGGCCGGCGCGGCCGCGGCCGCGGAAGCTGCCGGCGCCTACCTGACCTCGATCGAGGTCCAGGGGTTCCGGGGAATCGGACCGGCCGCGAGGTTGGACCTGGTGCCGGGGCCGGGGCTGACCATCGTGACCGGCCGCAACGGGTCGGGCAAGTCCAGCTTCGCGGAGGCGGCGGAGCTCGCGCTCACCGGGGACGACCGGCGGTGGACCGGCCGTACGGAGGAGTGGCGCGACGGGTGGCGCAACCTGCACACGAGCGGACAGCGGTACATCCGCGTGGGACTGGCCCTGGACAGGCACCGTGGCGGCGGCGTGGTGGAGTGCCGATGGGAACCCGACGCCGACATCGGCGAGCGGACCACGACCTTCCAGCGGCAGGGGGAACGCCGGCACCCGGTGGCGGCGCTCGGGTGGGAACGTCCGATGACGCTGTTCCGCCCGTTCCTCTCGTACGCCGAGCTCGGCAGGCTCCTGGACGGCAAGCCCAGCGAACGGTACGACTCGCTGCACAGCGTCCTGGGGCTGGACCGCCTCGCCGACATCGAGCGGCGGCTGAAGGACATCCGCCGCGACAGCGACCAGGAGCGGCGGCGGGCGCAGGCGGCGCTGCCGCAGCTGCGGGAGGCGCTCACCGACCACCCCGACCCCCGCGCGGGCCGGATCGCCGCGCTGCTGGACGAGCCGACCCCGGACCTCGACCGGATCGACGAGATCGCCACCGCGGAGACCGACGAGGGTGACGACACCGCCGCCCTGCGAACGGTCGAGGCGATCACCCTGCCGGACCGGGAACGCGTGTCGGGTGCTGTCGCGCAGGTGGCCGACGGCCTGCGGCGCATCAGCGAGCTGGCGCACACGCCGGCCGCGCGGGCGCGGGCGGTCGCGGACCTGCTGCAACGGGCGCTGGAGTTCCACCGGCACCATCCGGGCGAGCCGTGCCCGGTGTGCGGCGGGCGCACCCTCGACGCGGCGTGGGCGGACGAGGCCCGCGAGCAGCGGCAGCGCCTGGGCGCCCAGGCCGAGCAGCTCGACGCGGCACACCGCGACGTACGCGACGCGGTCGCCCAGCTGCGTGAGCTGGTCCCGGCCGCGCCGGACGTCCTGGACACCGGGGTCGACGGTCTCGACCTCACCGAGGTACGCCAGGCCTGGCGCCGGTTCGACGACCTGCGGCGCCTCGACGACCCGCGGCAGGTCGCCGACGAGTGCCTCGACCGGTTCGACGCGCTGGTGGCGGCGCTGGCACCGGTGCGCGAGCGGGCGCGCGACCTGGTGGCCGTCCGCCAGCAGGCGTGGCACCCGCTCGCCGAACAGATCCGCGCCTGGACGGAGACCGCCCGCTCCAGCCGGCTCGCCGCCCGGCGGTACGACGCGGCGAGGAGGGCCGTCGCCTGGCTGCAGCGCGTCGGGGAAGGAATCCGCAACGACCGGCTGGCACCGCTGGCCGCCGAGGCGGCCGAGATCTGGGCGATGCTGCGGCAGGAGAGCAACGTCGACGTGGGGGCCATCCAGCTCGCCGGCACGGGTACCCGACGCCGGGTCGACATCAACCTGGCCGTGGACGGCGAGCCCGGGGCCGCGCTCGGGGTGATGAGCCAGGGCGAGCTGCACGCGCTGGGGCTGTCGCTGTTCCTGCCGCGGGCCACCATGCCGGACTCCCCGTTCCGTTTCCTGGTCATCGACGACCCGGTGCAGTCGATGGACCCGGCCAAGGTGTACGGACTGGCCAAGGTGCTGGAGAAGGTGGCGGAGCGTCGACAGGTGATCGTGTTCACCCACGACGACCGCCTGCCGACCGCCATCCGGCACCTGGGCATCGCCGCCCACCTGCGGGTGGTCAGCCGCCGCGAGCGCTCCCAGGTGACGGTGGTGGAGGACCGGCACGGCAGCCCGGCGCGGCGGTACCTCGACGACGCCCGGGCGGTCGCCAGAGACGAAGCAGTCGACCCCGCACTGCGTACCAGGGTGGTCTGTGTCCTGGTCCGTGACGCGATTGAGGCCACGTGCCACGACGTCGTCTTCACCCGGGGTATCCGCGACGGCCGGCCCTTCACCGAGATCGAGGAGGAGCTGGCTCAGATCACCCGGGTCCGGGAAGCTCTCACGTTGGCGTTGCTCGGCGACCGCCAGCGCGAGAACGAGCTCGACACTGCGCTGCGGCGGCTGCACCCGCGCGCACCGGACGTGGTGCGCGCCGCCAACCGGGGAAGCCACGGGGGCGGCGACCCGGGGCAGCTGACGGATCTCATCAACGACGCCGAACGGCTCGTCGACAGGCTGGTCCCGCGATGACGCCGGTAGAGCTGCTCCGGGCCGCCGACGCGCTGCTCACCGGTGCCACACCCGGCATGGGACGCTGCTGGCAGCGCGCCTGCGCGGCACTCCTGAGGACCGCCCTGGAGCACATCCTGCGCGCCTACTGGCGGCACCGCGCACCCAGCGTGGTGGAGGCGACCATGCGGTCGCAGCTGCTCATCCTGCCCGTCGTCGCCGACGGCGCGGTCGCGGACGTCGCTCGCAGGGCGTGGAACGGTCTGAGCCGCGCCGTCCACCACCACACCTACGAGCTGCCACCCACGGCCGCCGAACTCCGCGGCTGGTACGAGGACGTCGTCCACCTGCACGATGTGCTCCGCCAGTAGGAAGACGCCAGCCCCGTGCCCGGCGAACGCAGCATACCGGGACGCCGGGTTCCGCCTCTGTACACCGGGTGCCGCATCAACGCCCCACGAACGCCTGTGCTTCCGGATCACGGATGCGGCTCCGACTGTTCAATGAAGAGGCTGCTCCGGACCCGACAGGTGTGCCCGCCGCCTGAACAAAGGTCCGTTTGATCGTCTGCGCGATAGCCGTAACATGACACGCGCCAAGGGCATTAGCCCGCGGAAGCGAGCCCGGTAGCCGTCCGGACGGTCGGTGAGCCGGGCCTCGCGCATTCCGGGCTCTTCCTCTCACAGCACCCGCACCGTCGTTATCAGCTTCTTCACCCTGGTGCGCCACATGCCTCCCCTGCCCCAGCACCAGGCGATGGCATCGGGGATCCAGAGCAGGCACTCCTCGTAGCTGCGTAGGTGGGCGTACCTCAACCGTGCGGTTCCCTTGTGGTGGCCAACCTTCGCGTACAGCAACGCTCGATCGTGCCGGATCACCGCGCCATCTGTTTCGATGACCAGCCGTTGAGCGCCAGCGGCCAGCACGTCGTCCACCAGCGGTTCAAGGCATCTCACCCGGGCGTCCTTCGGAAGAGGACGTGAGGTGACCTCATAGATGGCGGCCCCTATCGGGAACTGGGACAGGGTGTCGAGGAAACCGCTGCGTCGGCGGTCACTCTCCTTCACGAAGTGAATC
>VSBZ01000166.1:0-8079 GCA_047459215.1 Micromonosporaceae bacterium
CTGGTGGACTGGGTGACCGCCCGGGCCACCGGGGGAGGGCGGCTGGTGACGCGGCTGGACGAGGAGGTCCGGGCGTTGCGTGCCACCGGAGCGAACCGTGGCCGGTGAACCGTCGCTGCACGTGGAGCGGCGGGGTAGCGGACCGCGGCTGCTGCTGGTGCACGGCATCGGGCACCGCTGGCAGGCGTGGGAGCCGGTCATGGACCTGCTGGCCGCGCACCACGACGTGATCGCCGTTGACCTGCCGGGGTTCGGCCGCTCGCCGCTTCCCGCCGGTGGCCGGCTGGATGTCGCCGCCCTGGTGGCCGCCGTGCGCGGGCTCGCCGACGAGCTCGGGCTGGTGCGTCCGCACGTGGCGGGCAACAGTCTGGGCGGCGCGATCGCGCTCGAGCTGGCCATGAGCGGGGCGGTGGCGTCGGCGACCGCCCTGTCGCCGGCGGGGTTCTACACCGCGCAGGAGGCACGCCGGGCCGGGCTGATCCTCGGCTGGCTGCGCGCCCAGAGCTTCCTGCCGGTGCCGGTGCTGCGGGCGGCCCTCGCGGTGCCGGCGGTGCGCCGGTCGGCCTTCGGCACCCTGGTGGTGCATCCGGACCGGCTGGACCGGGAGCGGATGCTCGGGGACACCCTGGCGCTGCGGCGCGGGAAGGGGTTCTCACAGGTCGCCCGGTCGCTGCGGGACTACCGGTTCCGGGCCGGTGGCGTCGCCGTGCCGCCACCGGACGCCGCCCCGGCCGGTGTGGCCGCGACCGCCGGGACCGGCGACGCCGGTGCCGGCGCAGGTGGCGGCGAGGGTGGCGCCGCCGTCGGCGACGGTGGGACGGCCGGTGGACCGGTGCCGGTGACCGTGGCCTGGGGAGAGCGGGACCGCATCCTGCCGCCGCGCGAGGCGGCCCGGGCCCGCGAGGCGCTGCCGTGGGCGCGGCACGTGACCCTGCCCGGCTGCGGCCACGTACCGATGAGCGATGATCCGGAGCTGGTGGCGCTCACGATCCTGCGCACTACCGGGGCGGCGCCAGCAGCGGACCCAACCGCTGGCGCCGCCGACCGGTAGCCGTACCGGGTCCTAGTCGCCCACCCCGATCGCGACCAGGAACACCAGCACGAGTGTGGCCGCCGCGAACAGGCCGTGACCGAGCACGACCGGCATCGGGAAGCGCGACTCGGCGGTGTCGTTCCGCCGGGAGCTGAGCCACCGGCCGAACATGGTGAAGCCGAGCAGCGCCACCGGCAACAGCAGGACGAAGGCGATCCACGCCCACGCGTCGCCGCCCGCGATCAGGTAGATGATCCACACCACCAGGCCGACGGCGGCGAGCACGAAGTGGGTGAAGACCAGGCCGGGGCTCAGGCGGGTGGAGCCTCCGGGGCGGTGACCTCCACGCGAGATCCAGGTGCCCAGCATGACGAACCCGCCGAGCGCGGTGACCAGCCAGGTGATGAGCGCGGCTATTGCCATTCTGTGTTCTCCTTACGGATCTGGGGTGGTCGTGGTTCGGTACCCGCTGGCCTGCGTCGCCTCGTCGGCGACCCGTACGCCGTACCGGTAGGCGAGGGCGCCGCCGAGGTACCCGGCGACCGTGAGCGCCACCAGACTGAGGCCGGACAGGACGATCAGGCCCGGCGGGACCGGAGCGTCGGGCTCGGCCCGCAGGACGAACCCGAGCGCGAACGCGGCGGTGACCGCGAGGTTGAGCGACATGTGCACCAGGGCGATCCGGAACGCCTTGGTGCCCCCGGGGATGGCCAGGAAGTCCAGGAAGCCGACCATGGCCGCGGCGACGGCGCCGATCACGCCGAGACCGATCAGCCATCGGGAACCGTCGGCGAGGAACTGGGGCTCGGCCACCACGTGGGAGGCGAGGTCGAAGACCAGGCTGGCGACCCAGGCGCCGATCGGCACGGTCACCAGCACCGGGTGCAGCGGATGGCCGTACCACCCGGCCAGCGGCGTCACCGGACGCTTGGCCGCCTGAAGCCGTTCCACCGCGTCGTCCATGGTCTCCTCCGCCTCAGTTATCACCGGGGATCATTGGCGATAATCCTGCCCCAGGCACCCCGGATTTTCAATAGCGATCACTGGTGATAATCTGGAGACCGTGGGTGATCGCTGGCGGGCAGTCGCGGCCCTGGTCGACCGGTCGCGAAGGGCCCTGTACCTCTATGTCCGGCGCCAGGACCACCCGGTCAGCCGGGAGGAGGCGGCGGCGGCCGGGCGGCTGTCCCGCAGCCTCGCCGCGTTCCACCTGGACAAGCTCGTCGACGCCGGGCTGCTGCGGGCCCGGTACGAGGCGCCCGCCGGCCGACCGCGCGGCCGCGGCCGGGCGCCCAAGGTGTACGAGCCCGTCGCCGAGGACCTGGCCATCACCATTCCGGAGCGCCGCTACCAGCTGATCGCGGAGATCCTCGCCGACGCGGTCGCCGCCGCGCCCGACGACGCCGCCGCGTACGCGACCCGGCTGGCCGCCGAGCGGGGCGAGCATCTCGGGGCACGGCTGCGCGCCGAGGAGAAGAGGGTGGACCTGGCCGCCACTCTGGAGGGACTCGGGTTCGACCCGCAGCCGGACGACGGCGAGCGGGTACGGCTCCACAACTGCCCGTTCCACGCGCTGGCCACCCGGCACACCGAGCTGATCTGCGGCATCAACCACGCGTTCGTCGCCGGCCTGCTGCGCGGCCTGGCCATGCCGGAGCTGACCGCGCGGCTGGCGCCGACGCCCGGCTCGTGCTGCGTGGAGCTCGCCCCCGCCGCGGCACCCGTGGCCGGGGACTGACACCTCCTGCCCGGCGGTCTTCGGTTGCCGGGACCGGGCTCGGCTTGACCGACGGCCTCGGGCGGAGGTTGCCGACCTCAGCTGGAGGACTGTGACGACGGCGAGCCGGGCGGGTTGTCCCGGCGCGCCTGCTCGGCCAGGAACCGCTCCAGCTCGGCGCCCAGCTCCTCGGCGGTCGGCAGCGTCGTGCGGTCGCCCAGCAGGCTGTCGGCGCCGCGGGAGCGCATGACCGCGTCGTACTGCTCCTCCAGGCCGCGCACGTGCGCGGCCACCTCCAGCGCGTTGGCGATCTGCTCGTCCACCTGCGCCCGCAGCTTCTCGGCCGCCTCCCGCAGCGGGTCGGTGGGCAGCACCAGCCCGGTCGCCTTCGACACCGCGTGCAGCAGCGCCTCGGCCGCCGCCGGGTAGTCGTTCTGCACCAGGTAGTGCGGTACGTGCGCGGCGAAACCCATGGCGTCGTGCCCCCGCTGGCCCAGCCGGAACTCCAGCAGGTTGCCGGCGCTGGCCGGCACCTGCACCCGGTGGATCCACGGCCGGTAGTCGCTGACCAGTTCCGGCCGGGTCGCGTGGGCGGTGATCCCCACCGGCCGGGTGTGCGGCACCGCCATCGGGATCGCGTTGAGCCCCACGGTCAGGCGCACCCGGAACCGCTCCACCAGGCCGATCAGCGCCTCGATGAACCGGTCCCACTGCAGGTCCGGCTCGGGACCGGACAGCAGCAGGTACGGGGTGCCGACCGCGTCGCGCAGCAGGTGCATGGCCAGCACCTGCTGGTCGTACGACTCCCAGTGGTCCTCGACGAACAGCATGGTCGGCCGCCGGGACCGGTAGTCCAGCAGCTGATCGACGTCGAAGGAGGCCACCATCTGCGGGGACCCCGTCGCGAGCAGGTGGTCACGCGCCAGCCGGGTCGCGCCGCCCGCGTCGACGAAGCCGCTCATGGCCTGGATCAAGACCGGTTCACCCTGGTCCGGCACCTCGCCGGTCAGCTCGTACAGCTCCTGCGGATCACGCACCGCCAGAATGCTCCCTGTCCGTCACCACGCGGGTCACCCCGCTCCGATCCAGGGTAGCGTTTCGCCCGGCGCCGGCCCGCTGGTCGGCCCGGCCGGGGCGGTCCATCCTGCCGGCCCGGTCGGTCCACCCTGGCGGCCCTCACCCGTCGCCGTTGGCGGTTCATCCTGGCGGCGCATCCTGGGCGCCCATACTGGCGGATGCTGGAACACATGTTCGTCGCATGGTAGGGTCTGGCGCGTGGCCGGACAGTCCGAGGTCGCCGAGGTCCTCGCGGAGGTCGCCGACCTGCAGGCGCGCCTACAGAAGGCGTACGAGGCCGGCGACGCGGCCGCGGCCGACCGGCTGATCAGCGAGCTGGCCACCGCCGAGCGGCGCCGCAACCGCGTCATGCAACGCGCCCTGGCCACCACCCGCGGTTACCGGGCGACCCTGCCGGTGCGCGAACAGGTCATTCGCGTGCTCGCCCTGGTGGAGCGGCCGGCGGCGGTGTCGCTGATCCGCGACCTGGCCAGCGCGCGCTTCGGCGACCGGATCGAGGGGCCGCGGCTGGCGTCACTGCGCCGGGACGAGCACCGCTCCTGGCGGTCGGCCCACGACGCCGCCTCGCCGCGCGCGGGTGGCCGTCCCGTGTACGTGGTGCCGGCGCTCACCTACGACCGGCTCGCACCGGTGCGCGGGCTGCTCGCGCTGTCCAGCTGGCCGCTGGAGCTGCGGCTGATCGCCCCGGCCAGCCAGCGCGTCGACCTGCTCCACATCGCCGACAAGCTCGCCCGCGAGCTGGCGGCCGCACCCGACGCCCCGTGGGCCTCCGAGGTGGAGAGCGTGCTGTGGCGGCTGGCGGCCACGGTGCCCGGAGCCACCGGCCGGGGCGAGCTCGACCCGCAGCAGGTCCGCGAGGCCGTGGCGTTCGAGCTCGCCCAGCTGCAGGAGGCCGACGCCGCCGAACGGGCCGAGGCCGCCGCCCGAGCCCGCGAGCAGCTTGACGAGGAGCACCAGCTGTTCGGTTCCCGGCTGGCGGCGGTGCCCGGCGGCCGGACGGCGGCGCGGACCCGCCCGTGACCGGATGGGAGCTGCCGCGGCTGGCGGCCTTCCGCGGCGGGTTCCCCACCGCACCGCTGGACGCCCGCCGGGTCGCCGGGCTGCTCGACGTGCCCGGGTGCCGGCGGCGCCAGGTCATCGACGCCGCCGGCGTGGGCATCGAGCCGCTCGCCCGCCTGCTGGGCTGCCCGCCCGCCGGCCAGAGCCCGTACGCGATCGTCCGTGCCCGGCAGTTCGAACGGCTCGTCACCGGCGACGCCATGGGCAGCCTGCTGGCGCTGGCGCGCGACCTGCTCGGCGCGCCGGTGACCGCGGTACGACAGGTGGACCTGTCCCCGGACGAGGTGCGTTCCCAGTACGGGCGGGCCGACCCGCCCTTCCGGGCCACGCTGACCGCGCACCACGTTCGGATGATGCTCGACGGGGACGAGGCCGCGGTCAACCTGCTGCGCCGTCCGGTGCTGACGCTCACCGTCGGTGGGTCACCGATCCATGTGGAGCCCGACGTCGTCGCCTACACCACCACCGACCCACTGCACCCGGTGGAGATCCGCTCCTACCCGTGCGTGGACGGGGTCGCCGACGAGGACAAGGTTTCCGCCACCGCGCGGGAGACCGCCGTGCACGTGCTCGCCGTACGGGAGCTGTCGCGGCGTCTCGGCCACGACGACACCCGGGTGGCCGCGGCGGGGCTGCTGGTGATGCCCCGCAACTTCAGCCTCACCCCCACCGGCGCGCGGCTCGACGTCACCCCGCAGACCCGGCGCGTCCGCCGCGCCCTGGACGTGTTCCCCGACCCGGCCACACTGGCGGCCAGCGTGCCGGACGGGGTGTCGCTGCCGGCGCCGCCGCCCCCGGGCGCCACAGCCGCCGAACGCGACGCCGCCGCGGCGCAGGCCGCCGAAGCGGTGGGTGCGCTGGCGGCGCGGTTCGGCGACGGGTGCGCCAGCTGCGCCCTGTTCGCGTTCTGCCGCGCTGAGCAGCAGGCCTCCGGCGCGGTGGCGCGCACCGGCGACGCCGCGGCGAACCTGTGCGGGGACGTCAGCACGGTCGCCGCCGCCCTCGACCTCGCCCACGGCCGGCGCGCCCCGGTCACCGCGGCCGAACGGGCGCTCGCCGCCGACCTCGGCCGGGCGGCCGCTGCGGCCGCCTGGGCCGGCCTCGACGAACCGTCCTGACGCCCACCGGCCCGCGCCGGTCGGTCCTCGACCCGACGCGTCGCAGCCGGCCGCCGCCTCAGCCCAGCGCGACGGTGAACCGCGCGATCGCCTGCGCGAGCGTGGCGTCCAGGACCTCCTCAACGAGCTCCCAGCTCGTGTCAACCGAGTCGGTGTAGGTCCACGTCACGGTCTCGGTCGGTGTGGACACCACGGCCACGTCGGACTGCGGACCCTCCTCCACCCCGGCTGGCGGACCGAGAGTCTCCCCGTACACGGTGAGGCTGAGGACCCCGGTCTCGCCGCGGCCCACCTTCTGGAGGAAGACGAGGTAACGCAACGTCTGTCCGAGAGCGGTCACGCGCAGCCGTGCCCACCACACACCGCTATGGATGTTGGCGTAGAAGTCCACGCTGTTGGCCGCTTCGAAAACCTGCCGGCGCCACCATCGCGACCTCTCGTCCGGTGGTGCGGCGCTGACGACGTCGGCGCGCGCGTTCGGGTCGATGTCGCGCAGGCGCGTCTCGATGGTGCCAGCCATCCGCCTCAGCCACGCGACGACCCGTTCCAGGACGCCGTCAGCGAGGGCGGAGACCAGCCGGCCGCGCTCCGCGGCGCCGCTGACGCCTCTCAGGTCGCGAAGGCGTTGGATGCCCGCGTCCAGCACGGCGACCGCGCCCTGCGCGGTGGCGGCGGCCTCAGCGGTGGCCGGCTGCTCGAGCTCACTGCGCAGCGCCACGATTTCCAGCTCGGCGAAGAACCGTATGAGCGGCCGGAGGTCGCCCGCGTTGGCGTCGTCGAGGCAGCGGAGGTAGCGGTCGCGTTCCCGACGGTCGACCACGAGCGGCGCGAGGTCGTGTCGCAGGAGCCCCAGCAGGGTCAGACAACGCGCGACCCGCCCGTTCCCGTCCTCGAACGGGTGGATCCGCACGAACCGGTGGTGCAGCCACGCCTCCCGGATGATCGGGTCGACGTCCTCGTAGCTGTGGTAGAGCTCGACCAGCCGCTCCATCTGCGGGGCCACCTGCTCCGGCGGGGTGTACTCGAGGATCGAACCGTCCGGCCGGACGACATGGTTGGGCTGGGTCTTCCACTCGCCGTGGTGCAGGGTCGCCTGGAAGCGCTGCCCGGTCGGTGCGGTGGCGGTGAAGGTCTTCTGCGGCCTCGTGAGCGCCACGTACAGCTGCCGGATGAGCGAGACCGTCAGTGGCCGCCCTTCGCGTGCCACCTCCGCCATGAACTCCAGGGCGCCGTACTGGCTGAGGAGCAGGTTCTGCACCTCAGGTTCCACACCCCCGTCGGCGGTGAGGCCCTCCGCCACCAGCGCCCTCGTGACACCCCAGTCGAGGTCGTACAGGCGCTCGATGATGCCGGTCTCGATCGCGTGCCGGCGCAGCGAGCGGCGGCGGGTCTCGTGGAAGGCGGCGTCGTTCCAGGACACGGCGGCCTTCCACGCCCGCTGCAGCGAACGTACGGACTCGAGCACCGGCATGAGCTCACCGTTGACCTCACCGAGCGGCTCGACGTCCACCCCTGTGCGGGCGGTGGGCACGCCGGTGAGTGTAGCCAGCCACGCGGACGCAGCCCTGGATGTCGTGCGGGCCGTCGCGGACGGACGCGGCGTGACCACGTGGAGTATGGTGCCTGGCACGCGGGGGATGTGCGGTGCGGCCAGGAGGGCGGCGCGGCCATGGGCCTCGACATCTACCTGCGGTTGCGGGCGGCGCACGCTGGCCGGGCGGAGCGCCTGAGCGCCCGGCGGCACGTCCACCTGTCACAGTGGCCGCTGGTGGTGGTCGGCTACCACCTGGCCGGCGAGCCCGGCGCTCCGGTGGCGCTGCGCTACGGCAGCCGGCCGGATGCCAGCCACACGCTCGTCGTACCGGAGCCGAGGGACCGTACCCTCCGGTTTGCCCGGCTGGCCCGCTTCGCCGCCGACCTGGCGAGGTACCTCGACCGGTTCAGCCGCCGCGCTCCGGTGCCGTCCGGCGCACCCGGCGGGTCCGGTAGCGGGTCGGTGTGTGTGGACGCGCCGCAGCTGCTGTGCCCCAACGTGGCGACCGCGCAATGGCTGACCGACGCCCTCGGTCGGCAGC
>VSBZ01000014.1:0-40607 GCA_047459215.1 Micromonosporaceae bacterium
TTAATGTCTTGTGCCGACGGAAGTTTTGCCCCCTCGCGGAAAAGGGCGCCGGTCGTCCGCGCCCGTTTCTCGGCTGCGGCCATCGGGCCAAATTCTAGCTTCGTCAAGACCGTGAGGGCGACGAGCAGCAGAGCGAGGATCGCGTAAAAATTAAAAGGAATCGTTTTGAGATAGGCCAGGTACGCAGATTCGGAAATGCCGAGATCTGCAAACTGCGCTCCAATTAACCCCATCACGAAAACGACCCACGTAGACACAGGTGCCAGCAAACACATGGGGGCAGAAGTGGAATCGACGATGTACGCCAGTTTTTCCCGCGACACTTTCATTTTGTCCGTGACCGGGCGCATGACACTGCCGACGGTTAACGCGTTAAAGTAGTCCTCAAAGAAAATCGCGATCCCGAACAGCCAGGTACGGGCATTGGCCCGGCCCTCGTAGGCGGGGAGCGCCCGGAACGCCCGCAGGTACGTCTCCTGCGTCAGGTCGTCGGCGCTCGCCGGGTCGACCAGGGCGGCCACGAACCGCCACACCTCCGCCTGGGTGGCCCGCACGAACGCGGCGGCGGCCACCGGGTCGCCGGTCCGGGCCGACAGTGCCCACCCGGTCGCGTCGTCGCCGCTCACGCCCTCACACCCTACCGGCCGCCTCCGCCGGCGAGTCCGGCTGAACCGGCGCCGCGAGCCCCGCGTGGGAACCAGCAGGCTACCCGGGGGCGACAGACCGGCATGGACTGCGAGCAGGTACGCGAGGCACTGTCCGCACGCTTGGACGGCGAGGAGGCGGGGATCGCCGCGGCGCGGCTGGAGTCGCACCTGGCCGGCTGCGCCGACTGCGCTGCCTGGCTGACGCAGGCGGAACGGCTGGACCGCATGGTCGCGCAGGCGCACCCGGCCCCGCCGGACCTCACCGCCCGGATCCTGGCGGCCGTGGCGGCGGACGAGCGCGCGCGGTCGCGCCGGGCGGCTGAGGCGGAACGGCGTACCCGCCAGGCCATCCTGCGGGTCGCGCTGGCAGTGGCGGCCGCCGTGCAGGCCGTCACCGTGCTGCCGGTGCTGGCCGGAGCGGACCTGCACCTCAGCCGGGAGATGGCCAGCTTCGAGATCGCGGTGGCGGTCGGGTTCGGGCTGGCGGCCTGGCGCCCGGAGCGCGCCCGCGGGTTCGTCCCGGTCGCGGTGGTGCTGGCCGGCGCGCTCGCTCTCACCAGCGTCGTCGACGTGCTGTCGGCCCAGACCGCGCCCGCCCACGAGGCCGGGCATCTGGTCGCGGCGGTGCAGGCGGGGCTGCTGTGGGCGCTGGCCAGGTACGAGCGGCGCGGCCCGCGGGTCGCCGGCGCCGCCGCGGGGGCGGCGTGAGCGCGCCGGCGTGGGCGGGTCGACGCCGGTCCGGCGCGGGTGCGCGTCGGGCGGCGGTCCTGGGCGCGCTGCTCGGGCTGCTGCTGGGGCCGGCGGCCCCGGCGCTCCCGGCCGCCGCCCACGCCTACCTGGTCGACAGCGACCCCGCCGCCGGGGCCGTCCTGCCCGCCCCGCCCGAGCGGGTGACGCTGACGTTCTCCGAGGCGGTGCGGCCGGTGCCCGACGGCGTCCGCGTGCTCGGCCCGGACGGCCGGCGGGTGGGCCGCGACCCGCCGGTGGTGCGGGACGCGGTCGTCACCGTGCCCCTGCCCGGCGACGTCCCCGAGGGCACGTACCTGGTCAGCTACCGGGTCATCTCGGCCGACGGCCACCCCGTCTCCGGTGCGCTCACGTACTCGGTCGGGTCTCCGTCGGCGGTGCCCTCAGCGCCGTCCGGTACGTCGGGTACGCCGGCCTGGTGCTCCTGGTCGGGGCGGCCGTGGCGCTGGCCCGGCTGTGGCCGCAACGGCTGTCCCGGACCGGCGCCGCCCGCCTGCTGTGGACCGGGGTCGGGCTGGTCGCCGCCAGCACCGTGGCCGGCGTCTGGCTGCAGGTGCCGTACACCACCGGCGGGCCGGTGACCCAGGTCTCCGGTGCCGCGCTCGCCGACGTGCTGGCGACCACGTACGGCCGCGCCCACCTGGTACGCCTCGGCGTGCTGGCGGCGGCGGCGTGGCTGCTGCGCCGCGTCACCGCCGGCCGGGCCACCCGCGGCGACCTGGCGGTGCTCGCCGTGCTCGGCACCGTCGGCCTGGGCACCTGGCCGGTCGCCGGCCACCCGGTCACCACACCCGTGCCGGCGGCGTCCGTCGCGGCCGGCACCGTCCACCTGGCGGCGGCCGCGTTCTGGCTGGGTGGCCTGGTGGTGCTCGCCGGCATCCTGCTGCGTCGCGCGGACGGCCGCGAGCTTGCCGCGATCCTGCCGGTGTGGTCGGTATGGGCGGCCACGGCGGTGGCGGCGCTGGTGCTCGCGGGCGTGGTCCAGGCGGTGCTGACCGTCGGCACGCCGGGCGCGCTGCTGTCCACCCGGTACGGGTTGCTGCTGACCGCGAAGGTGTCGCTGGTCGCGGTCGTGGTGGCGGTCGCGGCGTACTCCCGGCGGACGGTCCGGCGGCTGGCGGCCACCGCACCGGTGGGCCGGCCGGGTGGTCTGCGCACGGCGGTCGCGCTCGAGGCCGGCCTGCTCGCCGGCGTGCTCGTGTTCTCCTCGGTGCTGGTCCAGACCGTGCCCGCGCGCACCGAGGTGGCGGCCGCCGAGGCCGCGGCGGCCGTGGACGCCCCGACGTCGGCGCCGGGGCCGTTCCGCGCCACCACCCACAGCACCCTCTACGCGCTGGAGGTCACCGTCGACCCGGCCGCGACCGGGCGCAACGCCGTGGACCTGCGCGCCTACACGCACACCGGTGAGCCGCTGCCGGTGGTGGAGTGGCGTGGGTCCGCGTCCCTTCCCGCCGCCGGCGTGGAAGGGGTCGACATTCCGCTGTCGGCGGTGGACGACAACCACGCCCGGGGCGAGGTGGACCTGCCGCTGGCGGGGGAGTGGGAGCTCCGCCTGACCGTGCGGATCTCCGAGATCGACCAGGCCACGGTGCTGGTGTCGGTGCCGGTCGGTCCGGGTGGCTGACGCGGTCGCGCGGCCCGCGCCGGCCGGGCCGGCCGGCGGGGCGGGTCGGTGCCGGCCCGTAAGCTGGCACCCGTGACCGAGGCGACCGGCTCCGACCTGCTGGTGTGGGTCGACTGCGAGATGACCGGCCTGGACCTGGCCAAGGACGCGCTGATCGAGGTAGCCGCCCTGGTGACCGACGCGGACCTCAACGTGCTCGGCGACGGCGTCGACCTCGTCATCCACGCCGACGAGAGCACGCTGGCGCTGATGCCGGAGGTGGTGCGCGAGATGCACGACCGGTCCGGGCTGACCGAGGAGGTCCGCCGGTCGACGGTCACCCTGGCGGAGGCCCAGGACCGGATCATGGAGTACGTCACCTCGCTCATCCCCCGGGCCGGCACCGCCCCCCTGTGCGGCAACTCGATCGCCACCGACCGGGCGTTCCTCGCCCGCGACATGCCCGAGTTCGACGCGTACCTGCACTACCGGATGATCGACGTCTCGTCGATCAAGGAGCTGTGCCGGCGGTGGTACCCCCGCACGTACTTCAGCCAGCCACCCAAGGGGCTCGCGCACCGGGCGCTGGCCGACATCAAGGAGAGCATCCGGGAGCTGGAGTACTACCGGCGCACGATCTTCGTGCCGCCGCCGGGCCCGGACGTCGAGTCGGCCAGGAAGATCGCCGACGCGCTGTAGCCGGCGCAGCCCGCTGGCCTCGTCGGGCTTCCGCGGCCGTGACCGGCACCCGCCTCGGGAGCCGCGTGCGCGGAAGGGCGGTATCATGGGTCGGCGATCACGACCGGACGGACTTCCGGTCGCGTCATGGTGGCCGTAGCTCAGTTGGTAGAGCACCGGGTTGTGGTCCCGGGTGTCGGGGGTTCGAGTCCCCTCGGTCACCCCATCACGTGGCGCACGTCAGCGGTCCGAGACTCGGGTGAGCCCCGGGTGTGTCCCCGCGCCGGAGCTGGCGCATCTCCGTCCATCGGACGGTCCCGTGCGTCGACACCTCACGCGCGGGTACGCCACGCGCCCTCTGCGGCCGAGGCCGGGTGTCGGCATGCGTAAGCGGGGAGGAGGCTGTCGCCGGCGGCGCCTACTGCCCCCACAGCAGCCCTGACGCCGCCGGCGGAGCTGGTGGCACTCCGTGTCTTGCGCCCCGGTGACCGATCGGGTGACCGCAGTCGTCCTGGCCCGCAGGACGCCGGTGCGAAAGCTACGGGGCCGGTCCCGACGTAGCGGTGCCGACGTACCAGCCGATGCTTCGACGTCCGACCCCCGCGCCGGCCGCCGGCTGGACCGGTTGGGTCAGGGGACGATGCGCTCGACCGCCGCGCCGCCCTGCTCGGCGAGGATCCGCCGCGCCCACTCGATGTTCTCCGGCGTCGGGTCCCGTCCGGCCGCCACCGCGAAGTCGGCCGGGTCCCACGGCTGGTCGGCGCCGGTGCGCCGGCGGGCCTCCGCGTGGTCTCTCAGCCTGGCACCCGCGGCGAGCCGTTCCGGGTCGACCTCCCGCTCGGGGAACCGGCGCAGGTACTCCGCCTCCAGCTCCGCCATCCGCTGGTCGTGGTGGGCCAGCGCGTGGTCGGAGCCGTGGCGCAGCGTGGTGTGCCGGGTCCGGTGCACCGATGCGAGCTCCCGCAGCAGGTCGGGGTCGGAGAGCTCACGTGCGGGGATGCCCAGTCCCTCCCGGCCAGGAAAGCCCGCTGCCGCTTCCGCCTCAGCCACGTCCTCCTGCTACCCCGGCCGGCCGGCGGCCAACCGCCCCGGCACGCCGGCCGGCGGACGTGCCGGGTTGGGGCGCCATCACCGCCCGAACGTCAGCACCTGGCCGGTCGTGGACAGCACCGGCCGCGCGCCCAACGGCTCGGCCAGGGTCACCGAGACCTCCTCCATGACCAGCATCTCGAGGCACGCGGTGGTACCCGGTGCCGGGCGCGCGGTGCCGCCGACGACGACCAGGTCGTCGGCCTCGTACACCAGCGGCGCCGGGTCGACGTCACAGGCGCCGATCCCCAGGTGGTACACCAGCCGGTCCCCGTCGACCTCCACCAGGGTGGCGGCGCCGACCAGCCCGTCGACGTGCCCGGCGTCGACCGGGTCGAGCAGCGGCACCTCGGTCACCGCCCGGGGCGCCACGGCGACCCGCGCTACCGGTGCGTCCAGTCCTTCCACCCGGAACAGCCAGGCAGGCACCTCGGCCGGGCCACGGCTGGTCCGCAGCGTCACGGTGCCCAGCTCGATCCCGGTTACCGGCAGCGCCGTGCACGACACCGGGCTGCTGACGGGGTCGTCCGGGCCGCCGCTGGCCCGGTCGTCCGGCCCGGTGCCCACGCCACCGTCCGGCCCGGGTGTCGGTGTCGCACCCCCCGGGCAGTCCGGCTCGCCACCGTAGAGCGCCTCCCACGCCGCGGCCGCCGACACCCGCGGCACCGTCAGCGACCCGCCGTCGGCGAAGACGACCCGGCCGTCCGGCGGTGTCCGGTCCGACAGGTCCAGGTCGGTCCGGAACCAGCCCGCGGAGATCGCGAGGGCGACCTGCTCGTTCACCGGTCCGGACGGCGGCACGGTCAGCGGTTCCAGCGGGGTGAACCCCGCGGCCCAGGCGTCGGCGTGGCCGGAGGCCCGCCATGCCTGCGCGACCGCCTCGGCACGGCGGGTGAACTCCTCGTGGACCTCGGTCCGGTCGGGCGTCGCGCCGCCCGTATCCGACGGCGCGGCGCAGGCGGCCAGCAGCAGCACGGCCAGAACGACGACGGTGGGACATGCGGACAGGCCGGCGGTGGTGTGACGCGCGGACATGTGGGTTGGACGCCGCGAGGGTGACCCCGGCTCCCGCGTGAGGGGCGGCAAGCCGCCCGGACCGGCGCCGTCACCCGTCGTACAGGGCGCTGCCGCGCAGGTACTCCTCCCAGCTCAGGTTCCAGTCGGTCCACCCGTCGTCCGGCGCGACGGTCCTGGTCGTGCCCTCCACGATCACCGGGTCACCCCACCGGTGGGTGAGGTTGAACAGCCACTCCGCGTTCTCCCGCGACATGTTGATGCAGCCGTGGGTGACGTTCTCCGTGCCCAGCTCCTCCCCGGAGCGCACGGTGGCGTGGATGAACTCGCCGCTGCGCGTGTACCGCATCGCGTACTCGATGTCGACCCGGTACCCGTCCTCCGGCCCCAGCTCCTCGAAGGTGTCGAACACCGTCTCCTGGAACTTCTCCATGATCACGTGGATGCCGCTCGACGAGGGGTAGTCGGGCCGGCCGAGGCTGACCGGGATGGTACGGATGACCTCACCGTCCTTCCGCACGGTCATCTGCCGGGTGTCCGCGTCGACGGTCATCGTGATCTCGTCACCCACGGTGACGTTGACGTGCAGGTCGTTGCGCAGGTAGCGGTCCTCACCGACCGGTAGGCCGCCGGTGGTGAGGTTGTAGCTGATCTGCGTCCCCGGCTGCCAGAACTCCTTGGGGCGGTAGTGCACCTCCCAGCCGCTGCGCCAGTGCCAGGTGCCCTCCTGCGGCGGCTCGGTACGCACGCGCATGCGCCGCTCCACTTCGGCGCGGTACTCCTCGGGAATCTCCTGGGGCCGGTCGGCGTCGTCCTTGAACTCGATCCGCAGCGGCATCGCCACCCCGACCTCGTCGTCGGAGGCCAGGTAGCTGAAGACCCGGATGGTGTTCGATCTCGGCGGCTCGGGCATCGTCGTGAAGGTGCTGGCGGTGATCACCGGCTCGCCCTCCGAGGAGACCGCGGTCAGGGTGGCGACGTAGGTCGTCCCCCACTCCAGCTGGGCCGCCGGCAGCCACCGGGTGCCGTCGGGGCTGAGCTCGCCGTCGACCTGGTTGCCGGCGAGGTCCTCCAGCGTGACCGTAGCCTCGACCGCGTTCTCGGTGGCGAACACGATCGGCGTGGAGGTCGGCACATCGATCGCCTGGTCCGCCGGCTCCAGGATCGTGGCGGTCACCTGCGGTCCCTCCGGACCCCCGCCGCCCCCGCCGCCGCATCCGGCCAGCAGCAGCGTGGCGCTCACCACGACGGCGGGCACCAGCCGGCGCGACCGGACCGGCCGGGGAGAATGCGCGCGTACCATCGTCGCCTCCGTCTCGCCACCTATGGTGCCCCACACCGGCCACTCGGCGTCCGCCACCCGGTGTGCTAAGGTTTTCTCCGGCTGCAAGCGCCGCTAGCTCAATTGGTAGAGCAGCTGGCTCTTAACCAGCGGGTTCGGGGTTCGAGTCCCTGGCGGCGTACGTGGGCGGCGCCGCGGTGATCCGCGGCGCCTTGTATGTTCTGAGGGCGCCGTGGTGGTCCGCGGTCCGGCGGTGCCGTGGTCGTGCCGTGCTGTTTCGGCGGCGTCGCGGACGGTCGACCGCCACGCTACGGTGAAGGGCGTGACCGAGCTTCCGGCCCTTACCTGCCGCCAGCTCCGGTTCGCGTTCGGGGACACCGTCGCGGTCGACGGGATCGACCTCACGGTCGTCCAGGGCGAGATCTTCGGGCTGCTCGGTCCCAACGGCGCCGGCAAGACCACCACCATCCGCGCGATCAACACCCTGCTGCCCGTCCCGCCGGGGACGATCGAGGTGTTCGGCCACGACGTGGCCCGCCATCCGATGGCCGTCCGGCGCGCGATCGGGTACGTGCCCCAGCTGCTGTCCGCGGACGGGGCCCTGACGGCCGAACAGAACGTCGCCCTGTTCGCGCGGCTGTACGACGTTCCCCGCCGCCACCGGCGCGCCGCGGTCGCTGAGGCGCTGGAGGCCGTGGGCCTGGCGGACGTGGCCGACCGGCCGGCCCGCACCTTCTCCGGTGGGATGATCCGGCGGCTGGAGCTGGCGCAGGCGCTGGTGAGCGCGCCCCGGCTGCTCATCCTCGACGAGCCCACCATCGGGCTGGACCCGGTCGCGCGGGTGACCGTGTGGGAGCGGATCCTCTCGGTGCGGGAGCGGACCGGCATGACCGTCCTCGTCACCACCCACTACATGGCCGAGGCTCAGCGGTGGTGCGACCGCGTGGCGCTCATGCACCGTGGCCGCCTCCGGGCCGTGGGCACGCCGGCCCGGCTCATCGAGCAGGTCGGCGGCGAGAGCCTGGACGACGTCTTCCGGGCCCACACCGGCGACGACCTGACCGACGGACCCGACGACCGCGGGGGAGGTATGCGCAGTGTCCGGGCAACTCGTCGCACCGCGTCCCGGCTCGGCTGACGCCGACGGCCCGGGGCCGTCGGGGCTGCGGGTCCTGCCGTCGCGGGTGGTCGCGCTGTGCCTGGTGGAGCTGCAGAAGATCCGCCGGGACCGGCTGGAGCTCGCGATCCGGGCGGTGCAGCCGCTGCTGTGGCTGGGCATCTTCGGCGCGACCGTCGGGCGGCTCGAGGGCCTGCCCACCGGCGGCCTGCCGTACCTCGACTTCATCCTCCCGGGCGTCCTGACCCAGTCGTCGCTGTTCATCGCGATCCTGTACGGCATCCACGTCATCTGGGACCGGGACGCGGGCGTGCTGGCCAAGCTGATGGTCACCCCGACGCCCCGGGTGGCCCTGGTGGCCGGCAAGGCGTTCGCGGCCGGGCTGCGGGGGCTGACCAACGCGGCGGTGGTGCTCCTGCTGGCGGTGGTGCTGGGCATCGGCGTGATCTGGAACCCGCTGCGGCTGCTGGGCGTGGGTGCCGTGGTGCTGCTGGGCGCCGCGGCGTTCTGCTGCCTGTCGATCCTCATCGCCGGTCTGGTGCGCACCAGGGAACGAATGATGGGCATAGGTCAGCTCATCATCGTGCCGCTGTTCTTCGCCTCCAACGCGCTCTACCCGGTGGAACTGATGCCGCCGTGGCTGCAGGCGGTCAGCACCGTCAACCCGCTCACCTATCAGGTGGACGCGTTGCGGGGCCTGCTGCTGGGCAGCCCGGCGACCTACCTGCTCGACGTCGCCGTGCTGGCCGGGGCGTGCGCCGTCATGATCGTTGCGGCTGCGACACTGTTACCGCGGCTGGCCCGCTGAACCCGACCCCCAGGTGAACCCCTGACCCCCCAGGAGGTGACGATGGCCGAGTCGGCCACCACGCAGCAGGAGAAACCCTCCGCTTCTGAGCGCGCCGGGACCCCACCGGAGCCTCAGGACGAGCTCGTCGTCACCAAGCACACCGTCCGCACCGCGGACGGTCGCGAGCTGCGCTACACCGCCACCAGCGGCCGGATGGTCCTGCGCCGTGAGGAGCACACCGACGAGGAGAAGTTCGACGGGTTCAAGCCCAAGGCGGAGGTGTTCCTCACCTCGTACACCCTGGACGACGCGTCGCCCCGCAACCGCCCGGTGACCTTCGCCTTCAACGGCGGCCCCGGCTCGTCCAGCGTGTGGCTGCACCTGGGGCTGCTGGGACCCCGCCGGGTGCTCTCCGGTGACGTGGGGTCGCTCGTCCCACCTCCCTACGGCCTGGCCGACAACCCGCACACCCTGCTGGCCGTCTCCGACCTGGTCTTCATCGACCCGGTCTCCACCGGCTTCTCCCGGCCGACGAAGGGGGAGAAGCCCAAGGAGTTCCACGGGTTCGGTGGGGACCTGGAGTCCGTCGGCGAGGTGATCCGGCTGTGGACCAGCCGCCACGGGCGGTGGCTGTCGCCCAAGTACCTGTGCGGTGAGTCGTACGGCACGCTGCGGGCCGCCGGGCTGGCGCGGCACCTGCAGGAGAAGTACGGCATGAACGTCAACGGGCTCATGCTCATCTCGGCCGTGCTCGACTTCGGACTGCTGCAGGCCGGCGGGCTCAACGACGCCCCGTACGTGATGTTCCTGCCCACCTATGCGGCGATCGCGCACTACCACGGGCTGCACGGGGACCGGCCGCTGCGCGACGTGCTGGACGAGGCGGAGGAGTACGCGTCCCGGGAGTACCCGTGGGTGCTCTCGCGCGGCTCCCGGCTGACCGCCGAGGAGCGGGCCGCGGCGGTGTCGAAGATCGCCAGGCTCACCGGACTGTCCGAGGACTATGTGGACCGGGTCAACCTGCGCATCGAGCACATCCGGTTCTTCACCGAGCTGCTGCGGCACCGCCGGCTGACCGTCGGCCGGCTGGACGGCCGGTTCACCGGCTGGGACACCGACTACGGGCGGGAGCGGTGGTCCTCCGACCCGTCCCTGGACGCGATCATGGGCCCGTACACCGCGGCGTTCAACCACTACGTCCGGCACGACCTGAGGTACGAGTCCGACCTGCCGTACGAGGTGCTGTCCCGACGGGTCATCGAGAGCTGGTCGTACAAGGAGTTCGAGGGCCAGCAGGTCAGCGTCGTCGACCGGCTGTCCGAGGCGATGCGGGCCAACCCGTTCCTGCGGGTGTACGTGGGGTGCGGGTACCACGACGGCGCCACGCCCTACTTCGCCGTCGAGCACACCATGGCCCACCTGGCGATCCCGGACGAGCTGCGCCGCAACATCCAGTTCCGGTACTACCCGGCCGGGCACATGATGTACGTGCACGAGCCGAGCCGCATCGAACAGTCGGCACACCTGGCGGAGTTCGTGACGCAGCAGCCCGGCAGCTGACCCGGGCCGGGCCGGCCCCGCGGGTGCGGGGCCGGCCCGGCGCCGTGGGTGCCGGTCCGGTGACGGACCACGGCGGACCGGGGCGCCACCGACGGGCGAACCGGTGACCACCGCGGGCCGGCCGGGCCGCCGTGGTCAGCCCTTCACCGCTCCGCCGGTGATGCCGCGCACGAAGTAGCGCTGCAGCGCGATGAAGATCGCCACCGGCACCACCATCATGATGAACGCCGCGGCGGTCAGCAGGTGCCACTGTCCGCCCAGGGAGTTGACCAGGTTGCTGACGAGCACGGTCAGCGGCAGGTTGCCCGGCACCGGTCCGATGAAGACCAGGGCGACCAGCAGGTCGTTCCAGACCCACAGGAACTGGAAGATCGCCATGGCGGCGATGACCGGGGCGCTCATCGGCAGCGCGAGGCGGAAGAACGACGTCGTCGGCGCCGCCCCGTCGATGGCCGCCGCCTCGAACACCTCCCGCGGCAGCCCGCCCATGTAGTTGCGCAGCAGGTAGATCGCGAACGGGAGGCCGAAGCCGGTGTGCGCCAGCCACACCGCCAGGAACGTGCCGGCGATGCCGACCTCCGCGAACAGCCGCAGCAGCGGTACGAGCGTGACCTGCAGCGGCACCACGAGCAGGCCGACCATCACCACGAAGATCACGTCCTTGCCGGCGAACTGCATCCACGCGAACGCGTACGCCGCGAAGGCGGCGATCGCCAGCACCAGCACGGTGGCGGGGATGGTGATGAACAGGCTGTTGAGGAACGCCGTGTCCAGGCCTTGCCGCGACAGCACCTCGGTGTAGTTGGAGAAGGTGAACTCGTACGGCGGCGCCAGCGCCGTCCACCACCCCGAGCTGGACACCGCGGCCGGGGGCCGGAACGAGTTGACGAACAGCCCCACCGCCGGGACCAGCCACACGATCATGATGACGGCGAGGGACAGGTGCAGGACGATCCGTCCGACGCGCGACCGGCGACCGGGGGCGCGGGCCACGGAACGGGTCCGGGCGGGAGCCTCGGCGGCCTCCAGCTCCGGCGCGTGCACCGGTGCGACGGTCATCGGATGGCCTCCTGTTCGCGGAACCGGCGGATGTTGAAGATCATGATCGGAATGATGGCGAGGAACAGCACCACCGCGATCGCGCTGGCCCGCCCGAAGTGGCCGAAGTTGAACATCTCCTTGTACATCCGGTTGGCCAGCACCTCGGAGTTGTAGTTGCCGTTGGTCATCACGTAGACGATGTCGAACGCCTTCAGCGCGATGATGATCACGGCGGTGCTGATGACCGCGATCGTGGGCAGCAGCAAGGGGAACGTCACCTTACGGAAGATCTGCCACTCCGTGGCGCCGTCGACCCGGGCCGCCTCCAGCAGGTCGTTGCTGATCGACTTCAGCCCGGCGGACAGGATCACCATCGCGAACCCGACCTGCATCCAGATGCCGACCACGATGAGCGCGAACGTGTTCAATGGCCACTCGCTCAGGAACCCGACCGGGTCACCGCCGAAGCGGGTGATGATGGCGTTGAGCGTCCCGGACTCGGGCCGGAAGTCGTACATGAACCGCCAGATCACACCGGCGGCGACGAAGCTGATCGCCATGGGCAGGAAGATGACGGTCTTGACGACCGGCTCGTACCGCACCCGGTCCACCAGCACGGCCACGAGCAACCCGATGCCGACCGCGCCGACGGTCAGGAAGACCAGCCACAGCAGGTTGTTGACGATGGCGCCGCGGACCGCGTGGTCGGTCCAGAGGTACGTGTAGTTGTCCCACCCGACGTACTTCTCCGACAGGCGGTCCATGAAGCTGCGCCGGATCGTGTCCAGGGTCGGGTAGATGAGGAACACGGCCAGGAAGGCGACCGCGGGGGCGATCCACAGCAGCGGCCGGATCCGCGGCACGCGACGCTGCGGTACGAACCGCAGCAGCAGCTCCACGAGGAAGATGTAGCCGACCAGCGAGGCCGGCACCCCGACCACCACGAAGAAGGCGGTGGTCAAACGCTCGTCCATGCGATGTCCTCCCGGTCAGTAGGCGAGGGGAGGGCGCCGCGACCGGTCGGCCACCGGCCGGCGTCCGGCACCCTCCCCTCTGCCTCTAGGGCCTACCCCTGTTCCTGGTACGCGGTCTTCTGCACCTCATCCAGCCGGGCCAGGATCTCGTCGAGCTGGTCCGGGTTCTGGGTGTAGTTCAGCACCTCCGTCCAGAAGGCGTTGTTCATCGCCTCCGGCATCAGGTCGGACGCGTCGAACCGGAAGACGGTCGCCTCGGCCAGCATCTGCGCCGAGCGCGCGGCGATGTCGTCCGGGTAGTTGTCGACCATCTTGTTGCCGGACAGCGCACCGCCGATGCCCACCCAGATCGACTGGGCCTCCGGGGTCACCAGGTAGCGGATCAGCTCCCGGGCCTCGGGTGTGTCGTGGAACATCCCGAACAGGTCGCCCGCGCCGGTCAGCGCGCCGGCGTACTGCGGGTTGATGTCCGGCATCCGGAAGAAGTCGTACTCGTCCGGGGCGGCCCCACCCTCGTTCTCGAAGAACTCGGTGATGAACGAGGCCTGGTGGTGGAACACGCAACCCGGCTCGTCGGCGAACATGGGGTTCGCGGCCGAGCCGAAGTTGGTGTTGAGCACGTAGTCCGTCCCGCCGTAGACGCGGTCCTCGGCCACCACCCGGCCGTACGCCTCGAACGCCTGCCGGATCTCCGGCGACGTCCACGGCAGCTCTCCGGCCACCCAGGCGTCGTAGACGTCCGGGCCGGACTGGCGCAGGACGAAGTCCTCGATCCAGTCGGTGGCCGGCCAGCCGGAGGCGGCACCCGACTCGAGGCCGACGCACCACGGGCGCATGTCGCCGGTGGCCGTCTCGTCGGCGATCCGCTCCAGCTCGTCCCAGGTCGCCGGCTCCTCACCGCTGTAGACATTGGGGTTGTACCAGATCAGGCCCTTGACCGCGGCCTTGATGAACACCCCGACGACCTGGCCGTCGACCGTCCCGAGGTCGACGAACGCGGGCGAGGTCTCGGCCTTGTACTTGTCGATGTCGATGATGTCGTCCAGCGGCACCAGCGCGCCGCGCTCGGCGAACTCGCGCATCTGACCGGGGCCGGGCAGCCCGGCCAGATCGGGCAGCACGCCGGAGGCGACACCGGTGGTCAGCACGGCGTTGAGGTCACGCGTGCCGGTGTACTCGACCCTGATCCCCGTCCTCTGCTCGAACGGGGCGACCATCTCGCGGAACGCCTTCTCCTCGTCGCCGCCCCAGGTGCCGATGACCGTGACCTTGCGGTCACCGGAACCGCCCTCCCCGTCGTCTCCGCACGCCGCAGCGCCGAGCGCGAGCGCCAGGACTCCGACGGCCACCAGGCCGCGTTTGAGTGGTCGGTGAGTTCCCATCATCATGTGTCCCTTTCTAACCCGGTCGGCGGTGCACGAGGCCCCGCCCCCTAGCCTCGATGCAATCGCCTCGGGTACCGGAAGTCCAGACCGTGGAGGCAACTTTGTCGCCGGCACAGCGGTAACGATTCCGTAAACCCGCATGTGTCAAATGGCGCTCGCACGGTGCGTCAGGGCCGGCCGTGGACCGGTACGGCGGCCCCGGTGACCGGCGCGGACTCGGCGCTGGCCAGGAACCGGACCGTCCGTGCGACCTGCTCCGGTGGTGTCCACAGTGACCAGTCGGCGTCCGGCTGGGCGCGCCGGTTGGCGGGAGTGTCGATCGTGCCGGGCAGGACGGCGTTGCAGCGCACGTTCGCGTCGGCGTACTCGACCGCCACCGCGCGGGCGAACGCCAGCACCGCGGCCTTGGCCGTGGCGTACGCGGCGGCGCCCCGGAAGGGGTGGACGGCCGCCCGGGCCGACACGCACACCACCGCCCCGCCGCCGGCCGCCACCAGGTGGGGCAGACAGGCCGCGGTGACGAGCCAGGTCGGCCGGAGGTTCAGCCGCAGCATCTCCTCCAGGTCGGCCACGGGCGTCTGGTGTACGGGGGTTCCGGCGGTGAAACCGCCCACGAGGTTGACGACCGCCCGCAGCGGCGCCTCCGGGTCGGCGGCGGCGAGCTCGGCGGCCCGGGCGACGTCCCGCTCGTCGGTGAGATCGGCCACCACGGTCTCGACCGCGGCGGACGGCCGACGGGTGCCGCCCGGGCGTACCGGCGCTACCACGCGCCACCCGTCGGCGAGGAAGGCGTCGGTCACCGCCGTCCCGAGCCCGCCGGTGGCCCCGGTCACAAGTACGGTCTGGGTCGGCATGCCCGTACGCTAGCCCGCCCGCCCGCCGACCGGCCCCGCCCGCCGACGGCCCCGGCCCGGACAACGGAGGGTGAACCAGTCGTCACGTGGTTTCGTGCTCAGAAGTGACCGGGATCGCACTCCACCGGTGGTCCCGGTCACTGCGCTATTCCGGGTCACATGCTGCAATGAACCGGGCGAATGGGGGCAACGCCGAGCGGCATCCAGCCAATTTCCAGTTGGCCGTGCCAATCTTGCCGCCAACTTGCGTGTAGGTCGCCGGCAACGAGGAATCACGCTAGCGCGTCAGCTGTTGTGTAGGGCAGCACCGGAGCACGCGCGAGACCACGGGGGAGGAGATCAGGCATGGAGACGATGATGATGCGTACCGACGAGGTCGCCGAAGAACGCGACCTGGTCGGCGTCTACCTGCACGAGATCTCCCGGACCCCGCTGCTGGACGCCGCCCGGGAGGTGGAGCTGGCGAAGGCGATCGAGGCCGGCCTCTACGCCGCCCACCTGCTGGAAGAGGACAAGGTGCCCGAGGGTGTGTCCCGCGAGGAGCTCGAGCAGCTGGTGATCGAGGGCGAGCGGGCCAAGGACCTGTTCATCCGGGCCAACCTGCGGCTGGTGGTCTCCATCGCCCGCCGGTACGTCCGGTCGGGGATGCCGATGCTGGACCTGATCCAGGAGGGGAACACCGGCCTGGTCCGGGCGGTGGAGAAGTTCGACTACGAGCGCGGGTACAAGTTCTCCACGTACGCCACCTGGTGGATCCGGCAGGCGATCTCTCGCGCCATCGCCCAGCAGGAGCGCACGGTGCGGCTGCCGGTGCACCTGGTCGAGGACGTCAACCGGATGCGCAACGTCATCCGCCAGCTGACCCGGGAGATGGGCACCGACCCGCAGCCGGAGCAGGTCGCCGACGCCCTGGGGGTGAGCGTCGACCGGGTCAACGAGCTCATCCGGTGGTCGCAGGACACGGTGTCGCTGGACACTCCGGTCGGCGACGACGGTGACACCAACCTGGGCGACCTGGTGGCGGACTCCGACGAGCCGTCGCCGGAGGACGTGGTCATGTCCGGGATGGAGCGGCAGCGCATCGAGAGCCTGCTCAGCCACCTCGATGACCGGTCGGCCGGGATCATGCGCGCCCGCTACGGCCTGGAGGACGGCCGGGAGCACTCGCTGACCGAGGTGGCGTCGAGGTTCTCCCTGTCCCGGGAGCGGATCCGGCAGCTGGAGATCCAGGCGCTGGGCCGCCTGCGGGAGCTGGCTCGCGCGGAAGGGCTGCAGGCGGTCTGACGCAGGTCCGTGCAGGCGGTCTGACGCAGGTCCGATGGCCGGCGACCGTCGCCGAGCTCGAGGCCGAGCAGCGGCGGCTCGCCGGCCTGACGCCGCCGGCGTGGCGGCCGCCGGAACGTCCGCTGATCGCCGGGTGCTTCGCCTGCCTGCCGCGCGGGACCACCGGTGCCGGGCGCGCGGGCGAGCCGGTGTGGGCGGCCGCGGCCCTCGTCGAGGGCCGCAGGTGTGTGGGCCGGTCCACCGCCACCGGGGTGACCGCCGGCCCGTACCGGCCGGGCCTGCTGGCGTTGCGGGTGGGGCCGGCGCTGGCGGCCGCGGTGGCGGCGCTGCCGCGGCGGCCCGACGTCCTGCTGGTGGATGCCACCGCGCGCGACCATCCGCGGCGGGCGGGTCTGGCCTGGCACCTGGGCGCCGTGCTGGACCTGCCGACCGTGGGGGTGACCCACCGCCCGCTGCGGGCGTCCGGGCCGTGGCCGGGCGACGAGCGGGGTGAGGTCGCCCCGTTGCGGGTCGACGGCGAGCTGGTCGGCTACTGGGTGCGGACCCGGGCCGGCCGCCGGCCCCTGGCCGTGCACGCCGGGTGGCGGACCGACCCGGACACGGCGGTGGAGGTGGTGATGGCGGTCGCGTACCACCGCACCCCGACACCGCTGCGGGAGGCCCGCCGGCTGGCGCGACGGCTGCGCGCCGGCGCGGTCTGACCGCGGCCGGGCGTGGCGCGGTGGCCGGAGCCGGCGGCGTGACCGCGGCCCGCGGGGCCAGCGCGGCGCTGGCGTGGCCGGGAGGTGAGCGGCGGGCCGGGCGTGCCCGCGGCGTGTGCCCCGAAGGCGTCAGCTGGACCGCTCGCGCCAGCGGCGCAGCTCGTGCCGGGCCAGCGAGGCCTTGTGCACCTCGTCCGGGCCGTCGGCCAACCGCAGCGACCGCGCCGCCGCCCACAGTGACGCCAGCGGCCAGTCCTGGCTGAGCCCGGCCGCGCCGTAGGTCTGGATCGCCTTGTCCAGGATCCACTCGACCGTCCTCGGCGCGGCGATCTTGATCGCCTGGATGTCCCGGTGCGCCGCCCGGTTGCCGTGCGTGTCGATCATCCACGCGGTCCGCAGCACCAGCAGCCGGAGCTGCTCGATGCGGACCCTGGCCTCGGCGATCCAGTCCTGCACCACGCCGTGGTCGGCCAGCGGCCGGCCGAACGCCACCCGGTCGACGGCGCGGGCGCACATCAGCTCCAACGCCCGTTCGGCCATGCCGATCAGGCGCATGCAGTGGTGGATCCGGCCCGGGCCCAGGCGGGCCTGCGCGATGGCGAACCCGTCGCCCTCGTTGCCGATCAGGTTCGACGCCGGCACCCGTACGTCGACGAAGTCCACCTCCGCGTGGCCGCCGTGGGTGTGGTCGGTGAAGCCCATCACCTGCAGGCCGCGCCGCACGGTCACGCCGGGGGTGTCCCGCGGCACCAGGATCATGGAGTGCTGGCGGTGCCGGTCGGCGGTCGGGTCGGTCCGGCCCATGACGATGAAGACCGCGCACCGGCTGCTCATGGCGCCCGTGGACCACCACTTGCGGCCGTTGATGACGTACGTGTCCCCGTCCCGCTCGATCCGGGTGGCGATGTTGGTGGCGTCGGAGGAGGCGACCCCCGGCTCGGTCATGCAGAACGCCGAGCGGATCTTCGCCTCCAGCAGCGGCTCCAGCCACCGCCGGCGCTGCTCCTCGGTGCCGAAGAGGGCCAGCACCTCCATGTTGCCGGTGTCCGGGGCGGCGCAGTTGAGGGCCGCGGGCGCGATCGCCGGGCTGCGTCCGGTGATCTCCGCCAGGGGCGCGTACTGCAGGTTGGTCAGCGCCCCGCCCGCCTCCCGCGGCAGGAACAGGTTCCACAGCCCGCGCCGGCGCGCCTCACGCTGCAGCTCTTCCAGGATCGGCGGCGGGTCCCACCCGCTGGTGGCGGCCTGCTCGGCGAAGACCGGCTCGGCCGGGTAGATGTGGCTGTCCATGAACGACAGGAGTTGCTCGCGCAGGTGCTCGGTCTGCGGATCGCACGCGAAGTCCATGGTCGCCCCTCCTAGATGCTGCGTTCGGGGTGGGCAAGCGCCTCCAGCCCGCGTTCGACCAACGGCGGCACCATCGCCCCGATCTGGTCGAAGCCCTCGCCGACGGTCTTGCCAAGCGTGTAGCGGTAGTGGATGCCCTCCAGGATGACGGCGAGCTTGAAGCAGCCGAGGGCCACGTACCAGGGGAGGGTGGAGAGGTCCGCACCGGTGCGGGCGGCGTACCACTCGACCAGGGTGGCGCCGGGCGGGAACCCGTGGCCGGCGCCCACCCCGGTGACCACCGGGTTGTCGTCGGTCAGCCGGTCCCAGTAGACCAGCAGCAGGCCCAGGTCGGTGAGCGGGTCTCCCAGCGTGGACATCTCCCAGTCCAGCACCGCCACCACGGTGGTGCCCCGGACGAGCAGGTTGTCCAGCCGGAAGTCGCCGTGCACGATCGCCGGTGGGCCGCTCTTCGGAACGGTGCCGGCCAGGGTCTCGGCCAGTCGTTCGATGCCCGGCAGGGGCCGGCTGCGGGAGGCGGCCAGCTGGGTGCTCCAGCGCCGTACCTGCCGGGCGAGGAACCCGTCCGGCCGGCCGAAGTCACCCAGGCCGACCGCCTCCGGGGCCACCTGGTGGAGGTCGACGAGGGTGTCGACCAGCGCCCGCGACAGCCGCCAGCGGTCCGCTTCGGACAGGGCGGCGGTCTGTTCCCGGGTGCGGTAGACCGTGCCGTGGACCCGCTGCATGAGGTAGAAGGGGGCGCCGATCACCTCCGGGTCGGTGCACAGCAGCACGGTCGCCGGCACCGGAACGTCCGTGTCGGCGAGCGCCGTCATCACGCGGTACTCCCGGGCCACGTCGTGTGCGGTGGCCAGCACGTGACCCAGTGGCGGTCGCCGGAGCACCCACTCGGACCGCCCGTCGGTCACCAGGTACGTCAGGTTGGAGCGCCCGCCGGTGACCAGCTCCGCCGACAGCCGGCCACCGACCAGCCCGGGGTGCTCGCGGGCGAGGTAGGCGTGCAGCCGGTCCAGGTCGAGTCCAGGAGGGTGCACGCGTCGAACCTACCTCTCGCGGGATCGGTGGTCCGCGGCCGCGACGTGCGACGTGCGACGTGCGGAGACAGGGCACGCGGTCCGTCGTTGCCGGGTGGCCAGAGCTTACCCTCGCGGCCACTTGAACCGGCGTGACGTAGGCCACTAAACTACCGCTGTTAGTTTACTGGGTCACACCCCTGGCACCCTCCTCGCTCGGGAGCGCCCGATGTTGCAGGTGCACAACCTGGAGGTCGTCTACGACGACGTCATGCTGGTGCTGCGAGGAGTGAGCCTGGCGGTCCCGCCCGGTGAGATCGTCGCCCTGCTGGGCGCCAACGGCGCCGGCAAGACCACCCTGCTGCGGGCGATCACCGGGCTGCTCGACGTCCACGACGGGAAGATCACCCGCGGCTCGGTGACGTTGGACGGCGAGCCCATCGACCACTTGCGCCCGGCGCAGCGCGTGCGGCGCGGCATCGCGCAGGTCATGGAGGGCCGGCGGATCTTCGCCGAGCTGACCGTGGAGGAGAACCTGCGGCTGGGGGCGCACACCCAGCACCGCCAGCTGCGACAGCGGATCGAGCGGGTGCTGGAGCTGTTCCCGGTGCTGGCCGACCGCCGGGGCGACACCGCGGGCTACCTGTCCGGCGGGGAGCAGCAGATGCTCGCGATGGGACGGGCGCTCATGGCCGAGCCCAGGTACCTGCTGCTCGACGAGCCCAGCCTGGGCCTGGCGCCGCGCCTGGTCGAGCAGATCCGCGACCTCGTCGTGCAGATCAACAAGTCCGGCACCGGCGTGCTGCTGGTCGAGCAGAACGCCACCATGGCGCTGTCCATCGCCTCCCACGGGTACGTCCTCGAGACCGGGAAGGTGGTGCTCGACAAGCCCGCCGACGAGCTGCTCGCCGACGAGGACATCCGGGAGTTCTACCTGGGCCTGCGTGCCGGCGGTGACCAGGGGCGCAAGTCGTTCCGGGACGTCAAGCACTACAAGCGGCGGAAGCGGTGGCTGTCATGACCGGCACCGACCCGGAGATCCTGCGGTTCTCCGACGTCAAGCTCTCCTTCGACGGCATCCGCGCCATCGACGGGGTCAGCTTCACGGTCGGCCGCAGCGAGCTGTTCGCCATCATCGGCCCGAACGGCGCCGGCAAGACCTCCATCTTCAACGTGCTCTCCGGCGTCTACCGGCCGCAGCAGGGCGAGGTCGTCTTCGACGGGGTGCCGCTGCTGGGTCGCAGCCCGCACCAGATCGCCCGGCTCGGTATCGCCCGGACGTTCCAGAACGTCGAGCTGTTCGCCAACCTCACCGTGCTGGACAACCTCATGCTGGGCCGCCACCACCACATCCGGTACGGGCCCCTGTCGGCGGTGCTGTGGGTGGGCCGGGCGCGCCGGCAGGAGGTGGCCCACCGGAGGAAGGTCGAGGAGATCATCGACTTCCTGGAGCTGGAGCGGTGGCGCAGCCTGCCGGTGGGGTTGCTGCCGTACGGCGTGCAGAAGCGGGTCGAGCTCGGGCGGGCGCTGGCGATGGAGCCGAAGCTGCTCCTGCTGGACGAGCCCGTCGCCGGCATGAACGTCGAGGAGACCGAGGACATGGCCAGGTACATCCTGGACATCCGTGAGGACCTCGACATTCCGATCATCCTGGTCGAGCACGACATGGGCCTGGTCATGGACCTCGCCGACCGCGTGCTCGTAGTCGACTTCGGACGCCCGATCGCCACGGGGGTCCCCAAGGAGATCCAGAACCACCCGGACGTCATCCGGGCCTATCTCGGGGAGGTGCAGTCGGCATGACCGTCACCACCGCTCCGGCCGCCGCCACCGCGGCGGAGCACCGGTCACCCGCGGTCACCACGCTGGCCACCCTGGTCCGCGACCGCGCCGCCCGCGAACCGGATCTCGTCGCGATGCGTCACAAGGACCTCGGCATCTGGCAGGAGGTCACCTGGCGGAGCTACTGGGACACGGTCCAGACGGTGGCCCACGCCCTGCTGGACCTGGGGGTGGAGCCCGGCGACCGGATCGCCATCCACTCCGAGAACCGCCCCGAGTGGCTCTACACCGACGTCGCGGCGGTCGCGGTGCGCGCCTGCTCGGTCGGGCTGTACCCGACCAACCCGCCGGCCGAGGTCGCCTACCTGCTCAGCCACTCCGGGGCGAAGGTGCTGGTGGCCGAGGACCAGGAACAGGTGGACAAGGCGTTGGCCGTCGCCGACCAGTGCCCGGACCTCGCCCACATCGTCTACATCGACCCCCGGGGCATCCGCGGCAGGTACTCGCACCCCCTGCTGATGAGCTGGGACGAGCTGCTGGCGCGCGGCGCCGCCCACCGCGCCGCGCACCCGGACGCGCTGGCGACCCGGATGGCCGGGGCCCTGCCGGAGGACGTCGCGACCATCATCTACACCTCGGGCACGACCGGGCCGCCCAAGGGCGCGATGCTGACGGTGGCGAACATCGAGTTCGCGATCCGCACCCACGCCAGCGGCGTCGGGTTCGCCAAGCCGCCGCCGGGGCCGTACGACATGCTGCTGTCCTACCTGCCGCTGTGCCACGTGGTGGAGCGGACGTTCACCACCTGGTTCAACGCCGGCTCCGGTACCCAGGTCAACTTCGCCGAGTCGATCGACACGGTGCAGGCCAACCTGGTGGAGGTCCAGCCCACGATCCTGTTCTCGGTGCCGCGGATCTGGGAGAAGATGCTCGCCACCGTCCAGATCAAGCTGGGCACCGCCAGCCCGCTCAAGCGGGTGGTGGCCGGGTTCTGGCTGCGGGTGGCCGACCGGATCGGCGACACGCTGGTGCGTACCGGCGGCCGGCACACCGTCGGTACCCGTCTGCTGTACGCGGTGGGGTGGGTGTGCTTCTTCCGGGCGCTGCGCACCCGGCTCGGCCTGCGACGGGTCCGCGCGGCGGTGTCCGGTGCCGCGCCGATCGCCCCGGAGGTGCTCAAGTTCTTCATGGGCATCGGAGTGCCCATGTTCGAGGCGTACGGGATGACGGAGAACGCCGCGATCAGCACCTCCAACCGTCCCGGTCGCATCAAGCTCGGGACCGTGGGGGAGCCGCTGGGCGAGGCGGAGATCCGCATCGACGAGAGCGGCGAGATCCAGGTGCGGCACCCGGCCGTGTTCGCCGGCTACTTCCGGGACCCGGAGGCGACCGCGCGGACCATCACGCCCGACGGTTGGCTGCGCACCGGCGACATCGGGGAGTGGGTGGACGGGACCCACCTCAAGATCACCGACCGGGCGAAGGACATCATCATCACCTCGGGCGGCAAGAACATCGCCCCGTCGGAGATCGAGAACGCGCTGAAGGCCTCCCCGTACATCAAGGAGGCCATCGTCATCGGGGACCGCCGCCCGTACCTCACGGCGTTGATCGGCATCGAGTTCGACACGGTCGCGGAGTGGGCGCAGCGACGCAAGATCGACTTCACCACCTACCGGGACCTGTCGGAGAAGCCCGAGGTCGTCGCGCTCGTCCAGGGCGTGGTCAACGAGGTGAACTCCCGGCTGGCCACCGTGGAGCAGATCAAGAAGTTCCGCATGCTGCCCAAGGAGCTCGACCACGAGGACGGCGAGCTGACCGCCACCCAGAAGGTCAAGCGGGCCGCGATCGCGGAGCGCTTCGCCGACCTGGTCGAGGACCTCTACGCCACGAAGGCGGCGCGATGATCCAGCTGCTGGAGGCGGTCGCGGAAGGGCTCGGCCGCGGGAGCGTGTACGCCCTCATCGGCCTCGGGTTCGTGATCATCTTCAAGTCGAGCCGCGTCATCAGCTTCGCGCAGCCGGGTTTCATGATCGCCGGCGTGGTGCTCGTCAGCTACCTGGTCGACGTGCCGTGGCTGGGCTTCTGGGGGGCACTGGCGCTGGGCACCGTCCTCATCGGCCTGTTCGCGCTCGGGGTGGAGCGCGTGGTCGTCCGGCCGATGATCGGGCGGCCGGTGTTCACCATCGCCATCATCACGATCGGCCTGGACATCGCCATCCGGACCGTCGCCCACGCCTGGCTCGGCTTCAACCCGCGACAGGTCGACGACCCCTGGGGCCTGCGCACGTTCGAGCTCGGACCGGTCACCGTCCAGCAGCGGCACGCCGCCGCGGTCGTGGCGGCCGCGGTCCTGGTGGCGGTGCTGTTCGCGTTCTTCCGGTTCACCCGCATGGGACTGGCGATGCGGGCGGTGGCGGAGGACCAGGAGGCGGCGCTGGCCCAGGGCGTCAGCGTCGGGGCGGTGTTCGCGCTGTCCTGGGCGCTGGCCGGGGCGCTGGCGGCGGTCGCCGGCGTGTTCGCCGCCGCCGGTCTCAACGTGGACAACACGTTCTGGCCCATCGCCCTGTACGCGCTGCCGGTCATCATCCTCGGCGGCCTGGACTCGCTGGAGGGCGCGGTGCTGGCCGGCCTGGTCATCGGCGTGCTGCAGTCGCTGGCCGCCGCCTACCCCGACGCCCTCGCGTGGCTCGGGCGCAACCCGTCGATCATCGTGCCCTGGCTGGTCATGGTGCTGGTGCTGATCCTGCGGCCGTACGGCATCTTCGGTACCCGCGAGGTGGAGAGGGTGTGACGTGCTGACCCGTAACCCGGTCGCGAGCCGGCCGCTGCTGCACACCTCGTACCGCAGCGACATGGCGCTGTTCAACACCCGGGCGAAGCTGGTCGCGGTGCTCGTGATCCTGCTGGCCGGGGTCGCGCTGCCGCTGCTGCCACCGTCGATGCTGCCCGACGCGGTGCTCACCGAGCTGACCCGGGGCAGCGTGTACGCCATCGGCGCGATCGGGCTGATGCTGCTGACCGGGTACGCCGGCCAGGTCTCGCTGGGACACGCGTTCTTCGCCGCGGTCGGGTTCTACACCGCGGCCGTGATCGCCGGTGACCCGGACGGCCGCACGCTCGGGTTCGGGATCACCGAGCTGGTCGTCTGGCTGCCGGCCGCGGGGTTGGCCGCCGCGCTCGTGGGCGTGGCGGTGGCGCCGCTGGCCACCCGGCTGCGCGGGCTGTACCTGGCGATCGTCACCCTCGGCCTGGTGGTGGTCGGCGAGCACCTGTTCGAGCAGTGGGACTCGGTGACCGGCGGCCCCAGCAACGGCCGGCCGCCGCCGCCGGTGACCGTCCTCGGCTACCGGCTCGACGTGGACGGGCCGTTCTTCAACCGGCAGCAGCAGCTGTACTGGCTCATGCTCGCGCTGCTGGTGGTGTTCGCGCTCGCGGCCCGCAACCTCGCCCGGTCGGACGTGGGCCGGGCGTTCACCGCCATCCGGGACAGGGACATCGCCGCCGGCGTCATCGGGGTGAACCTGGTCGGGCAGAAGACCGTCGCGTTCGCCATCTCGTCGTTCTACGCCGGCTGCTTCGGGGCGCTCTTCTACACGACCTTCCTCAACGTCAACCCCAACCAGTTCGACCTGTTCCTGTCGGTGCTGTTCATCGTCATGGTCCTCATCGGGGGTGCCGGGACCATCTCCGGGGCGATCGCGGGCGCGTTCCTCATCGCGCTGCTGCCGCGAGTGTCGCGGTGGCTCGCCGAGCTGCTCCCGCTGGTGAGCACCCGGCCCACCGACGTCCCCAACGACTCGCACCTTCAGCAGGTCCTGTACGGCCTGCTCATCATCGGGTTCCTCATCTTCGAGCCACGCGGGCTGTTCGGCATCTGGCACCGGATCCGCACGTGGTGGAAGACGTACCCCTTCTCCTATTGAACTGGCTAGTCAGGAGGACGCAATGCGAAGAGTGGTATCCGTCGGCGTCGCCGCCGTGGCGGTGGTGCTGGCGCTGGCCGCGTGCCGGGCCGGCGGCGGCGGTGGCGAGGGCGGCGACGGTGACGTCAAGTTCGACGTCGGCGTGACCCTGGAGCCGTGCGAGAATGCGGTCAACGAGGACAACGGCTGCATCTACCTGGGCATCCTCACCGACCTCACCGGACCGTTCGCCGGGTTCGGCGGGCCGCTGACCGCCGCGCAGGAGGCGTTCTGGCAGCGGGTCAACGAGATGGGCGGCATCCGCGCCGAGGGCGTCGACCAGGCCTTCGACGTGGACGTGACCACCTACAACGAGAACACCGGCTACGACGCGACCGAGCACAGCCGGCTGTACGAGGAGATGAAGCCGAACATCCTCGCGCTGGCGCAGACGCTGGGCTCGTCCACCACCGCGGCGATCCTGCCCGACCTGGAGGCGAATGACATCGTCGCGGTCCCGGCCGCGTACAACTCGTCGTACAACTTCGAAGAGGTGATCCTCGAGTCGCCGGCCAACTACTGCGTCGAGGCGATGAACGGCGTCGACTACGCCGTCGAGGAGTACGGGGTGGAGAGCGTGATGGCGGTCCACTTCCCGAACGACTACGGCCTGGACGCGGCCGGTGGCGTCATGCGTGCGGCGGAGGCCAACGGGCTGGAGTTCACCGCCGTGCCCACGCCGCCCGGAGGTGACCAGCAGGCCGAGGCGATCGGCCGCATCCTGAGCGAGCAGCCGGACCTGGTGTTCCTCACCGTCGGGCCGGTCGAGGCGGCGACGATCATCGGCGGTGCGGCCGCCCAGGGCTACACCGGCCGGTTCATCGGCAGCAACCCGACCTACAACGCGGCCCTGCTGAGCAGCGACGCCGGTGAGGCGGTCCAGGCCCTCTACCAGGTGTCGACCCCGTTCCCGAACTGGGCCACCGACAGCCCGGGCCACCGGGCGCTGCGGGAGGCGGTGGGTACGCCGTCCGACCTCAACGACGGCTACACCATCGGCTGGATCTGGCAGTACCCGTTGAAGGCGGCGCTCGAGGCGGCGCTGGCCAACGGCGACCTGACCCGGGCCGGGGTGCGGGCGGCGGCGGCCTCGCTGACCTCCGTGGACTACGAGGGCATGCTGCCCGAGGGCGCCGGTAACTTCGCCGGTGGCCCGGAGGCGCAGCTGCGGCAGACCCTCATCGCCAACCCGGACCCGAACGCCCCGACCGGGGTCTCGGAGGCGCGGGGCTTCTTCGTCGGCCCCACCGCCCAGGCGTGGGAGCCGGAGGTCTGCTACGAGGCGATGGAGTAGGCCGGTGTGGCCGGCGGGGCCGCCGGCCCGGCCAGGCTCACGGTCGTCAGTGGCCTCGCGGGGCCGGGCGGCCGGGGTCTCCACCCCGGCCGCCCGGCCCCGTCCGTCACCGGGATGACGTCGTCCAACCTCCACCGGTGCCTGTGGGCGTGCCGGGCCGTCGGCCGGTCCCCGGGGCGTGCCCTCGGGGCGGTGCGGCCGGCACCGGGAGTGAGCCGCGCTGACCGGGACGTGCACGCCGGACGCGGTGACGGCTCCGACCGGCGCGCACCGCTGGCCGAGTCGACCCGCTTCGACCGACATCACAGGACATACTGGTACGTATTGAAAAAGATCTTGCAAGGTGTCACTTCGCTACCCTTCCGAAGTGAGGGTGTCTTATTGCACACTTGCAGATAGACGGTGGACGAATAGCTCACCGTCGAGCAGTCGACCGTTTGCCGCGGTGCGCGGCCCAGAAACAACGTCGGCACCCGGACCGCCATCCAGGTGCCGACACACGACAACTCCCCGGCCAGCGCGAGCAGACAGGGGGTCGAGATGGAACGTAGCAGGGGTGGGGCCGCTAGACGAAGATGGCGTGACCAATTCGTTACGTTGCTGTATCCAACCGTTCTCTACCAGGACGAGGCGATCACCGTCACCACAGCGTTCCTCGAGTCGGGCGGTCGTCACTACCCGTTGGAGGAACTGTCGCGGTTCCACCGGGTGGAGCGCAGCGGGTGGCTGAGGCCGCGCCGGTACGAGTTGCGGGCGTGGTTCCGCGGGCGCGTGGTCCGGCTGTTCCGCAGCCACGACTCCGAGAAGTTCGGCAGGGTCTGCCGGGCTCTGGTGCGCGCCCGCGAACGTGCCGGCCTGGCGTGAGCGTCGCGGGTGACCTCGGCGAGCGCGGGTGAGTTCGGCGTCAGCCGAGCTCACCCGCGATCTTTGCGATCAGCTCCAGCGAGGCGTCCTCGGGCAGCGCGGCCGCCTCCACGATGCGGAAGACCTGTTGGTAGGTAGCCACCAGGCGGGGGTCGTCGATGAGGCTCTGCTCGAAAGAGCTCTCCACGTACACGACGTCGGAGTCGTGCGGGTCGGGGAACTCGAGGATGGTGAACGGGCTGAGGATGTTGACCACGTTGGCGGTGAACGGCAGCACCCGGATCGTGATGTGCGGGTTGCTCCCGAGCCCGACCAGGTGCAGCAACTGGTTGCGCAGTACCTCCGCGCCGCCGATCTCCCGGCGCAGCACCGCCTCGTCCAGCACGGCGGTGAGGTCCGGCGGCACCTGCCGCCCCAGCACCTCCCGCTGTCGGGTCATGCGCAGGGCCACGGCCTCCTCGGCGTGAGACGAGCCGATGCGCAGCGGCCAGACCTCGGCGCCCTCGCCCACCTCCTGCAGGTTCAAGCTGGCGTCGGTCAGGGCCCGCGAGAACTCCTCGGTCTGCAGCAGCCCCGGCATGCCCTGCGGGGTGAAGCAGCGGATGGCGGCCGCCTCGTCCTCCAGCCCGACGTAGGCCAGGTACGCCGGAGGGACGACGTCCCGGTACCGGGCCCACCACGGCTTGCGCCGTCCGATCCGGGCGAGCTCCACCAGCTCGGCGACCTGCTGCTCGTCCACCACCCCGTACAGCTGCAGCAGCTGCCGCAGGTCGCTGGTGGAGATGCTGACCGCGCCGGTCTCGATCCGGATGACCTTGGACAGCGACCAGTCCATGGCCTCGGCGACCTGCTCCTGGGTGAGCCCCGCCGCGTCCCGGGCCTGGCGGAGCGCGTGGCGCAGGCGTCGCCTGCCCGCGGTCGGGCTGTGCAGTGTGGTGGTCATCCCCGGCTTCCCACCTCTGGGGTATGGCGGTACGAAGGCATGCAGTTAGCTAGGTGGCCGATCGCCACGTTGCCTGTAACACTACGGCACACCGGCCACAGCAGTCACGCCCCCGGACGGCGGAATGGCACGGCCCACGCCACCCGCACGGGTGGCGGGATCACCCCTCCGGGTGGGTGGGAAATGGGTCGTCAGTCCGGACGGGCCGGTGCCGCGGAGCGCTCCGGCGTGGACGCCCCGGACCGCGCCGGGCCGGCCGAGGCGTTCGACGCCGACGCGGTGATCCACCGGCGGGTGACCACGCGCTCGGCGTAGAAGGACATCAGCGGCACCGTGCCGGCCAGCATGACCAGCACCATGCGCCCCAGCGACCACCCCACGCGGCGGCCCAGGTCGAACACCGCGACGACGTAGACCATGTAGAGGAAGCCGTGGACCGGGCTGATCATCTGCGAGAACTGGGGGTATCCGAACCCGTACCGCAGGATCACGGCGGCGGTGAGCATGAGCAGGACCACGCCCACCACGTACGCGATGACGCGGAACCGGGTCAGGGCACCGGGCATGCAGGGCCTCCTCGTACCGTCGACGGCTCAGGTCCGGCTGCCGGCCGACCCGCCACGGCTGGCGGCCGGGTCGCGCGACCACCGGCCGGGGCCGGGGTAGTCGGCCGGGCGCGCCCACGGGTGGGTGTTCAGCCAGGCGAGGTAGTCGTTGTAGGCGGCGAGCCGCGGGTCGTCGCTGTCGTCGTAGACCGGCGGCCGGCGGGTGACCACCGGGCGCCGGGTGGCGGGGCGGGGGCCGGCGGCGGGCGCCGGGGTGGGCGTGCCGCTCCGCGCTTCCGCACGCGTGCCGCCCGCACCGGGGCGCTCGGGTTGCGGCCGCGTGCCGGAGGCTGCGGCCGCGAGCGCGAGTCTCACCTCCCGCGCCCAGATGAACACCACGAACCCGGCGAACACCGGCCACTGGAGGGTGTAGCCCCAGCTGAGCGTGTTGCCCGAGGTGGCGCGGGAGAACTGCCAGGCGGCCAGCCACAGCATGCCCACCACCAGGACGATCATGAGCAGGTGGCGGAGCAGCCAGCGCGGCGTGAGCAACCGCCTCATGGCGCCCAGCATAGTGAGCCGGGCCGTCCGGGCCGCATGCGGTCTGTCCCACCCGTCCGGACCTGCCCCGTGTGCCGGGATCTATCCGTCGCGGGCGCTCAGCCCCGGCGCCGGCGGCACCGCCAGCTGCGCCCGGGCGGCCAGCGCGGCGCCGCGCGCGCCGGCCATGTCCCGGTCGGGCACGATGAGGAACTCGGCGGCGCGCGCCTGCTCCTCGCGCAGCGCCGTGTGTTCCCGGATGGTCGCCAGGAACCAGTCCCGGAAGTGCGGCGCCGCCTCGACCACACCGCCGCCGACGAAGTACGCGTGCGGGTCGACGACGTTGGCGGCGATCGTGAACAGCCGCCCGATCGCCACCGCCTGCTGCCGGAAGACCGCCAGGGCCAGCGGGTCGCCACGTTCGGCGTACCCGCGCACCAGCCGCGCCGCCTCCTCCACCGGCAGCCGGCCCAGCTCGTGCCCCGGGTAACGGGTCAGCCAGTACGGCAGCAGGTTGCGGGTGATCCCGGTCAGCGAGGCCACGCTCTCCGCGTCACCGCTGAACCCGCAGTTGCACACCGGCACCGGCTGGTCGTCCTCCAGCAGCCCGGCCATCGGGATGTGGACGTGTCCCAGCTCACCGGCCTGCCCGGTGGCGCCGGTGAGCACCCGCCCGTGGTCGACCACCCCGCCGCCGAGCCCGGTGCCCACGATCGCCGACACCGAGGAGCGCTCCGCGGCGTGGACGCCGAAGTGGCGCTGGTGCGCGTACAGGGCCGCGGCGTTGGCGTCGTTGAGGTAGGTGACCGGCAGGCCGAGGCGCCGCTCCACCTCCTCCCGGAACCGGAACCCGTGCCACTCCGGGGCGGAGAAGTTCGTGGCGCCGCGTGAGGACAGCACGCCGTCCGCGCTGGCCGGCCCCGGAGTGTCGAGGCCCACCCCGACCACGGAGCGGGCGGTGACCCCGGCCACCTGAAGGATGTTGGTGAACGCGCCGGCGATCGCCTCGATCGCCACCTCGGGACCCTCGGTGACCCGGCTCGGGTACTCCACCAGCTCGTGGACGAGGAAGTCGCCCTCGACCGCGAGCACGGTCGCGCTGCAGGTGGTGCCGCCGACGTCCAGCCCGACGACGTACGCGTCGGGTGCCATGCCCGCCTCCTCCCGCCTCCGCTGCCGCGCCGGTGCGGCCGCTGTGGTCCCCGCCACCTGCACATTCGCCAGCGATGGCGGGCCGGGGACCGTACCGCGTCGCCCGCGAGGTCAGTAGGATACGAGCCTCAACGGGCGACGTGCGAGCGCCCCTCCCCCGGAAAACGAGGCTGGTAACCATGCTGCACCCTTCCCCCCGCGGTGCCGCCCGGCTCCTCAGCGGGCTGGCGGCCGCCCTCCTGCTCTTGGGCGCCTGCGGTGACGGCGACGACGGTGGCGACGGCAACGGCGGCAACGGTCAGCTGCCGGCCGACGCCGACCCGGAGCTCGCCGCCATGGTGCACGAGGAGTTCCGCGCCGACGGAAAGCTCGTCGTCGGCGTCGACACCACCTACCCGCCCAACGAGTACCTCGACACCGACGGGCAGACCGCGGTCGGCTGGGACGTCGAGCTGTTCGACGCGGTGGCCGCCAAGCTCGGCCTCACCGTCGAGTGGCAGCCGGCGCCGTTCGGCGCCATCATCCCGGGCGTCCAGTCGGGCAAGTACGAGGTCGGCGTCTCCTCGTTCACCATCAACGAGGAGCGCATGGCCGAGGTCAACATGGTGAGCTACTTCAACGCCGGCACCCAGTGGGCGGCGCCGGCCGGCTCCTCGGTCGATCCGGACAACGCCTGCGGGCTGCGCGTGGCGGTCCAGCGCGACACCGTGCAGGTGGAGGACATCACCGCCCGGTCGCAGGCGTGCGTCGACGCCGGCAAGGAAGAGATCGTCATCCAGCAGTACGAGGGCCAGGACCTGGCGACCGCGTCCGTGGTGACCGGCCAGAACGACGCCATGCTCGCCGACTCGCCGATCTGCGCCTACGCCGTCCAGCAGAGCAACGGCGCGCTGGAGCTCGTCGGTGAGATCTACGACGCCGCGCCGTACGGGTACGTCGTGGCGAAGGAGGCCACCGAGCTGGCCGAGGCGCTGAGGGCGGCGGTGCAGGCGCTCATGGACGACGGCACGTACGAGTCGATCCTCAGCGAGTGGGGTGTCCAGGGCGGCGGCATCACCACCTCGGAGGTCAACCCGAACCTCACCTCCTGACCGGGTGACACGGTCGACATGAGCGAGACCAAGACGGAACCGGCACGGCCCCGGGCCGCCCAGGCGATCGAGGCCGTGCCGGTCCGGCACCCCTGGCGGTGGGTGTCCGCCGCCGTGGTGCTCGTGCTCGCGCTGATGTTCGTCCACATGCTCGTCACCAACGACGGGTTCGAGTGGGCGTTCATCTTCGACAACCTGTTCAACCCGCCGATCCTGCGCGGGGTGGTGACGGCCATCTGGATGACGCTGGCGTCGATGGCCCTCGGCATCGTGCTGGGCGTCGTGCTGGCCGTCATGCGGCTGTCGCCCAACCCGTTGCTGTCCTGGACGGCGTGGCTGTACACCTGGTTCTTCCGGGCGGTGCCGCGGGTCGTGCTGCTGGTCCTGTTCGGCAACATGGGGATCCTGTGGGACCGGCTGGAGTTCGGGCTGCCGTTCGACCGTCAGCTCGGCCAGCTGTTCGGCATCACCGACTTCGAGGCGCGGATCTTCGGCTTCGAGGCGCACACCGTGCTGTCCGGCCTGGTGGCCGGGCTGCTGGGGCTCGCCCTGTCCGAGGCCGCCTACATGGCGGAGATCGTCCGGGCCGGCATCCTGTCGGTGGACCGGGGCCAGAGCGAGGCCGCGGCCGCGCTCGGGCTCACCCGCGGGCAGACCCTGCGGCGGATCGTCATGCCGCAGGCGATGCGGGCGATCATCCCGCCCACCGGCAACGAAATGATCGCCATGTTGAAGGACACCGCGCTGCTGTCGTACGTGCCGGTCACCAACGAGCTGTGGTTCCAGGCCCGGGCGATCGGCGCCGCGACGTTCAAGGTGTTTCCGATGTACGTCGCGGCCTGCCTGTGGTACCTCGCCCTCACCAGCGTGCTCATGATCGGCCAGTACTTCGTCGAACGCTGGTTCGCACGGGGCCGGGACACCACCAGCCGCGCCCGGGTCAGGCTGGGCGCCATCGGACGCGGGCAGGGCGGGGCCTGAGGAGAGCGCACATGAGCTCACCTGACGAGTACCTGGTCCGGGTCGAGCAGGTCCACAAGCGGTTCGGCGCCCTGGAGGTGCTCAAGGGCGTCGACCTGAACGTCCGCCCCGGCGAGGTGACCGTCGTCATCGGACCCTCCGGTTCCGGCAAGTCCACGCTGCTGCGCTGCATCAACCACCTGGAGAAGATCAACGCTGGCCGGATCTGGGTGGACGGGGAGCTGATCGGCTACCGGCAACGCGGTGGCAAGCTGCACGAGCTGCGCGAGCGCGAGGTGGCTAGGCAGCGGCGTGCCATCGGCATGGTGTTCCAGCAGTTCAACCTGTTCCCGCACATGACCGTGCGGCAGAACGTCATGGAGGCGCCGGTCCGGCTCAGGATCGCACCCCGGGCCGAGATCCAACGTCGAGCCGAGGAGCTGCTGGAACGCGTCGGGCTGGCCGACAAGGTCGACGCGTACCCGTCCCAACTCTCCGGTGGGCAGCAGCAACGGGTGGCGATCGCCCGCGCGCTGGCGATGCGGCCCAAGCTCATGCTGTTCGACGAGCCCACCAGCGCCCTCGACCCCGAGCTGGTCGGCGAGGTGCTCGACGTCATGAAGGACCTCGCACGGGAGGGCATGACGATGATCGTGGTCACCCACGAGATCGGCTTCGCGCGCGAGGTCGGCGACTCGCTGGTGTTCATGGACGGCGGGCGGATCCTGGAGTCCGGTCCGCCCAAACAGGTGCTCGCCAACCCACAGCACGAGCGGACCCGGGCGTTCCTGGCCAAGGTGCTGTGAGCATCGGGAGCAGTCGATCTTCCCGGACGGCGCCCGGCGGCGGTACCGTTCGGTCATGGAGGTCGAGGCACTCGCCCCGGCGCTGAGGCGCATCGTCGGTGCCGACGGGGTGGTCACCGACCCGGACGAGCTGCGCACGTACGCCTGCGACGGGCTGACCTCGCACGCGGCCGTACCCGGGATCGTGGTCCTGCCGACCACCGCCGCGCAGGTCGCCGAGGTGGTGCGCACCTGCGTCGCGCACGGCGTCCCGTACGTCGCCCGTGGCTCCGGCACCGGGCTGTCCGGCGGCGCCCTGCCCCGCTCCGACGGGGTGCTCGTGGTCACCTCCCGCATGCGGCGCATCCTCGAGGTCGACATCCCCAACCAGCGGGCGGTGGTGGAACCGGGAGTGGTGAACCTCGCCGTCACGCGGGTGGCGGCGCCGCACGGCTACTACTACGCCCCGGACCCGTCCAGCCAGCAGATCTGCTCCATCGGCGGCAACGTGGCCGAGAACTCCGGCGGCGCGCACTGCCTCAAGTACGGGTTCACCGTCAACCACGTGCTGGAGCTGGAGGTGGTGACGCCCGACGGTGAGATCGTCACCATCGGCGGCCACGGCCCGGGCTACGACCTGGTCGGGGCGTTCGTCGGCTCGGAGGGCACGCTCGGCATCGCCACCCGCGTGACGGTGCGGCTGCTGCGCGCCCCGGAGGCGGTGCAGACCATGCTGGCCGGCTTCCGGACGGTCGACGAGGCCGGGGCGTGCGTGTCGGCGATCATCGCCGCCGGGGTGGTGCCGGCGGCGGTGGAGATGATGGACGCGCTGGCGATCGAGGCGGCCGAGGCGGCGGTCGCCTGCGGCTACCCGGCCGGCGCGGGCGCGGTGCTCATCGTCGAGGTGGACGGGCCGGCCCCCGAGGTCGCCGACGAGCTGGCCGCGGTGCGGCGGCTGGCGGAGGAGGCGGGCGCGTTCGAGATCCGGGTCGCGGCCGACGACGCCGAACGGGCCGCGATCTGGAAGGGGCGCAAGTCCGCGTTCGCCGCCGTGGGGCGGATCAGCCCGGCGTACCTCGTCCAGGACGGGGTGGTGCCGCGGACGGCGCTGCCGCAGGTGCTCCGGGAGATCGCGGAGCTGTCGGCCGAGACCGGGATCCGCGTGGCCAACGTGTTCCACGCCGGTGACGGCAACCTGCACCCGCTGGTGCTGTACGACGACGCGGTGCCCGGCGAGGCCGAGCGGGCCGAGCAGGTCTCCGCGCAGATCATGGCCAGGTGCCTGGCGCACGGCGGGTCCATCACCGGCGAGCACGGCGTGGGCGTGGACAAGGCGGCGTACATGCCGCGCATGTTCACCGAGGCCGACCTGGACACGATGCAGCTGCTGCGGTGCGCCTTCGACCCGCGCGGGTTGTGCAACCCCGGCAAGGTGTTCCCGACCCCGCGGCTGTGCGGGGAGCCGCCCGGCCCGCGCAAGGGCGTGCACCCGCTGGTCGCCTCCGGACAGGCGGAGCTGTTCTGATGCCCGAGCAGGTCACGCCGACCACTGTGGACGAAGTGGCGGCTGTGCTGCGCGACCCGGACGCCGGCGCGGTGTGCGTGCGCGGCGGCGGGACGAAGCTCCACTGGGGCGCGCCGCCCTCCGCCTGCGACGTCCTGCTCGACACCAGCCGGCTGGACCGGGTGGTCGACCACGCCGCCGGCGACATGGTCGTGGAGGTGGAGGCCGGGGTACGGCTGGACCGGCTGGCGGAGGTGCTGGCCGGGGCTGGCCAGCAGCTCGCCGTCGACGTACCGTCCTATGACGACGGCACTCGGCTGGGGGACGGCACCGTGGGCGGGGCGCTGGCGGTCGGGCTCGCCGGTCCCCGCCGGTGGCGGTACGGCGCGGTGCGGGACCTGGTGCTGGGGGTCACCATGGTGCGCGCCGACGGCACGGTCGCCTCGGCCGGCAGCCGGGTGGTGAAGAACGTCGCCGGCTACGACCTGGGCAAGCTGCTGTGCGGCTCCTTCGGCACGCTCGGGGTCATCGTGCGGGCCGTGCTGCGGCTGCACCCGCTGCCGCAGGCCACCGCGTGGGTGAGCGTCGCGTCGCCGGACCCGTCGGCCGCGTACGGGCACGCCGCCGCGCTGCTGGGCAGCCAGCTTGCGCCCAGCGCGGTGGAGGTCGACCGCCCGGCCGCGGGCGCTCCGGTGACCGTGGCGGCGCTGTTCGAGGGTACGTCCGGCGGGGTGGCCGCCCGGGCCGCCCAGGCGGCCGAGCTGGTCGGCGGCGAGGTCGCGGACCGGCCGCCGGCCTGGTTCGGCCGCTGGCCCGGCGGCCCGGACGGCACCCTGGTGGAGGTGCGGTGCCGGCCGGCGGACCTGGTCGACGCGGTCGCGGCGGTGGACCGGGCGGCGGACGCGGCCGGCACCCCGGTGGCGGTGCGGGGCAGCGCGGGACCGGCCGCGCTGCAGGTGTCCGTGGGCGGCGACCCCGACCGGGTTCCCGGGTTCCTCACCGGGCTGCGGGAGGGGCTGGCCGCCAGCGGCGGCGTCGCGGTGGTGCGGCACGCGAGCGAGGCGGTGCGGGCCGCGGTGGACGTGTGGGGGCCGGTCGATCCCGGCGCCCTGCGACTCATGCGGCGCGTCAAGGAGCAGTTCGATCCCGGACGGCGGCTGGCCCCGGGTCGTCTCGTGGGAGGCATCTGATGGGCGTGCCTGCGACCGGTGCACCGGTCCCGCCGCGGCCGGACCTGCGGGCGCTCGCCCACGCGTGCGTCCACTGCGGATTCTGTCTGCCGACCTGCCCCACGTACGAGCTGTGGGGCCAGGAGATGGACTCCCCCCGGGGTCGCATCGTGCTCATGAACGGGATCCTGTCGGGCGGGGCGCCCTCGGCCGCCACGCTCACCCACCTCGACCGGTGCCTGGGCTGCATGGCGTGCGTGACCGCCTGCCCCTCCGGGGTCCGGTACGACACCCTCATCACCGAGATGCGCGCGGAGCTCGAGTCGGTGTCCCGCCGGCCGTGGCGGGAGCGGTGGTGGCGCCGGCTCATCTTCGCCCTGTTCCCCTACCCGGGCCGGCTGCGGCTGGTGCGCGCCCCGCTGCGGGCCGCGCAGCGGGTGGGGCTGGACCGGCTGGTCGCCCGCAGCCGGCTGCTCGGCCGCGTCGCGCCCGGGCTGGCGACGATGGCGGCCCTGGCGCCACGGCCGGTCCGGCGCGAACGCCTGCCCGCGCGGGTGCCCGCGGTCGGGCGGCGGCGCGCGGTGGTGGGCATGCTCACCGGCTGCGTGCAGCGTGAGTTCTTCCCGCAGGTCAACGCCGCCACCGCGCGGGTGCTCGCGGCCGAGGGGTGCGACGTGGTCATCCCGCCCGACCAGGGGTGCTGCGGCGCGCTGTCGTTGCACTGCGGGCGCCGGGAGGAGGCGGTGCGGTTCGCCCGCCGCATCGCCGAGGTGTTCACCCGGGCCGGCGTGGACGTGGTGGTGGTCAACGCCGCCGGCTGCGGGTCGGCCATGAAGGAGTACGCCGACCTGGGCGTGACCGGTCCGCCGGTGCAGGACCTGTCGGAGTGGCTGGTGGAGCTGGGGCCGGTGGCGCCCAGGCACCCGGTCCCGGTGACGGTCGCCTACCACGACGCCTGCCACCTCGCCCACGCCCAGGGCATCCGGGACGCGCCGCGGCGGCTGCTGGCGACGGTCCCGGAGCTGGCGGTACGCGAGATCGCGGGCGGGGAGATCTGCTGCGGCTCCGCTGGCGTCTACAACCTGCTGCAGCCGCGGACCGGCCGGGACCTCGGCGACCGGAAGGCGGCCGCGGTCGCCGCCACCGGCGCCGACCTGCTGGTGTCCGCGAACCCCGGGTGCAGCATGCAGATCGCCGCCGCGCTGCGCCGCGCCGGCCGTGAGCTGCCGGTCGCGCACGTCGCCGAGGTGCTCGACACCGCGATCCGTGGCGCGCCACCGCCCTGGGGCTCCACCGGCGGCACCCGGACCGGTCCCGAGGCGGGGACGCCGGCGCGTTGAGGCGACCGGGGTGGCCGGGGCGGCGACCGGCGTGGGCTCACGGCCGCCGTGGCCGGAGCGTTCCCGGACAGCGCGCTGAGCCGGTCCCCGCGGGCCGGTGGCTGCCGGTCCACAGCGGGCGCAGTGCGTCGGCCAGCCGCCCGTACCGCTGGATCTCCGCGCCGTCGAACGCGCCCGCCGCGTCACGTTCCACGTCCCCCGTGCCCACGCCCCGGCCGGTCCCGACCACCGGAACGATCAGCTCCGGACCGGGGCCGTCCTGGTCGACCGGGTAGCGCGGGTCGCGCGCGACGTCGTTGCCCACGCACGCCTTCGTGCCGGGTCGGCGGCAGCCTCCCCGGGCCGGGGTCGGATCCGGCGTCCCTCGGGCCGCGGTGGGCTATGGTGGCCAGGACATCGGCGATGACGGATGGGAGCGGGACGTGGACCCGACGCTGGCGCGACTGGCGGACGACTACTTCCGGGCGCACCTGGCGGCGCGCCCGTTCTCGGCCACGGTCTACGGCGTGCCGGGCTACGACGCCGAGGTGCCCGACCCCAGCCGGGAGGCCGACGAGCGGCTGCGGGCGCGGTTCGCCGGGATCGCCGCCGAGCTGGCCAGCGTCGACCCGACCGGGTTGGACCTCACCGACCGGGTCAGCCTCGCGGTGCTCACCACGCGGCTGCGGTCGGAGCAGGAGAACCTGCGCTTCGCCCTGCACGAGGTCGCGGTCTCGGCCAGCATGATGGGCGCGGTGCCGGCGCTGGTGTCCCTGGTGCCCAGCGCGTCGGTGGCCGACCCGCCGGCGGCCCAGGCGTACCTGACGCGCCTCGGCCGGCTCGGCGGCTACCTCGACGCCCTGGCCGCCCGGTACCGGCAGGCCGCCGCCGACGGTCGGTTCCCGACCGCGCTCGGCGTCCGGCAGGCGGCCGAGCAGGTCGACGCGTACCTGGCCACCCCGCTGGAGCGGGACCCGCTGCTGTCCCCGACACCCGGCCCGGGCGTCGACGCCGACGCCTGGCGCGCTCGTGCGGCCGAGCTGGTCAGCACCGTGGTGCGCCCGGCGCTGGTCCGCTACCGCACCACGCTGGTGGACGAGCTGCTGCCGGTCGCCCGGGGGGACGACGCGGTGGGGGTGTGCCACGTGCCCGGTGGCCGGGAGGGCTACCTGTCCCTGGTGTGCTCGCACACCACGACCGACCTCACGCCCGAGCAGCTGCACGAGACCGGGCTGCGGCTCGTCGAGGAGCTGCGCGAGGAGTTCGCCGAGCGGGGCGGCCGGGCGCTCGGGACCTCGGAGGTGCCGGAGGTGCTGCGGCGGCTGCGGGAGGATCCGTCGCTGCGGTTCGAGACGGCGGAGCAGATCCTGGCGACCGCGGAGAGGGCGCTGCGGCGGGCCGAGGAGGCGCTGCCGGACGCGTTCTACAGCTACGACATCGCCCCGTGCGTGGTGCAGGAGATGCACCCGGTCGAGGCGGAGAAGTCGGTGCTCGGGTACTACCGGCCACCGGCCGGCGACGGGTCACGCCCGGGCGCGCACGTGGTCAACACCCACCGGCCCCGGCTGCGACCCCGGTACGAGTACGAGGCGCTGGCGTTCCACGAGAGCGTGCCCGGACACCACCTGCAGATCGGCCTGGCCCAGACCCTGACCAACCTGCCCGACTTCCGGCGGTTCTCGTACGTCACCGCCCACGGGGAGGGCTGGGCGCTGTACACCGAGCGGCTGTGCGACGAGCTGGGGCTGTACAGCGACGAGCTGTCCCGGCTGGGCATGGTGTCGTTCGACGCCTGGCGGGCGTGCCGGCTGGTCGTCGACACCGGAATGCACCACTACGGGTGGTCGCGGGAGCAGGCGATCGCGTTCATGCGGGACAACACCGCGCTGTCGGAGACGAACATCGCCAACGAGGTGGACCGGTACATCGCCTCGCCGGGCCAGGCGCTGGCGTACATGGTCGGCCGGCTGCGCATCCGGTCGCTGCGCGACCGGATGCAGGCCGCCGCGCGCGACGGGTTCGACCTGCGCGAGTTCCATCACAAGGTGCTCGGGCACGGCCCGGTACCGCTGGACGTCCTGGAGGACATCGTCACCGGCAGGCTGGCGTGACCGCGGCCGCCACCCGGGAGCGGGACCTGGTGGAGCTGGTGACCGGGAACGGGCGGGCGGTCGGCACCGCGACCGTCGCGGATGCCCACCGGTCACCGGGCCGGTTGCACCGGGCGTTCTCGGTGCTGCTGCTCGACCCGGCCGGCCGGCTGCTGTTGCAGCAGCGGGCCGCGGCCAAGACCCGGTTCCCGCTGCGCTGGGCCAACGCCTGCTGCGGCCACCCGGCACCGGGCGCGAACGTCGCCGCCGAGGCGACCCGCCGGCTGGCCGAGGAGGTGGGTGTCCACGGGGTGGCGCTGACCGAGCTGGGGACGTACGTCTACCGCGCCGCCGACCCCGTCAGCGGACAGGTGGAGCACGAGTACGACCACGTCCTGCTCGGTCGGGTGGGCGGCGACGCGGTGCTGCGGCCGGACCCGGGGGAGGTGGCGGCGCTGCGGTGGGTGACGCGGCCGGAGCTGGCGGCGGCGCTCGCCGACGACCCGGACGCGTACGCCCCCTGGCTGCCGGGGGTCGCCGGGCTGCTGCCGCCGGACGCCTGAGCGGCGCGGGCCTTTCGCGCGACCCGGCGCGGAGGCGGCGTCGGGAGCGTCGGCGTGGCCGGTGGCACCGGTGTGGTGGTGGCGTCGGCGCGGGGAGCGGCGCCCCGCCGGTTGCTGGGGCGGAACGGGTGCGGGCGGTGACTCAGGCCTGGCGCGGCTGGGGGACGGCCGGCGGGTGGTACGTCAGCCTGGGGATGAAGTAGTGGGCGAGCGGGCCGATCGTCACCGCGTACAGCACCGTGCCCACGCCCACGGTGCCGCCGAGCAGGAACCCGAGGGCGAGGACGGACAGCTCGATGAGGGTACGGGCCAGGCGGATCGACAGGCCCCGGGCCGCCAGGCCGGTCATGAGCCCGTCGCGTGGTCCGGGACCCAGCCCGGCGCCGATGTACAGGCCGGTCGCGAGGCCGTTGAGGACGACGCCGGCCGCCAGCAGGCCGGACCGGACCGCGAGGTGGTCCACGTCGGGCAGCACGGCCAGGGTGGCGTCGGCGGACAGGCCGACGAGCAGGGTGTTGAACAGAGTCCCGAGGCCCGGCCGCTGCCGCAGCGGGATCCACAGGAGGAGCACGGCCACGGACACGGCGATGACCGCCCACCCCATCGACATGCCCGTCCGGCGGGACAGTCCCTGATGCAACACGTCCCAGGAGGCCAGCCCGAGCTCGGCGCGCACCATGAGGGCGATGCTGACGCCGTAGATCACCAGCCCGGGGAGGAGCCGGGCGAGCCGGGCGGGATGGGGGAGAAGGGACCGGCGCGGCACGTCGCCGATGCTAGCCGAGGATATTGTTGACACCTCAACGAGGCGCCGGGGTGCCGGCGTGGGAGCGCCCCCGGCGGCTGGACGACGCACCGGTGCGGGCGTGGCCTCTACGAGGCGTGTCGTGCGGCCGCGGGCTCCGGTTCACCCGGAGC
>VSBZ01000167.1:0-7875 GCA_047459215.1 Micromonosporaceae bacterium
CGAGCTGACCCTGCCGATCTCGCTGGCGGTCACCAACCAGCTCACCGTCGACCAGGTCGCCCAGACCATCAGCATCTACCCGTCGCTGTCCGGCTCCATCACCGAGGCGGCCCGCCAGCTCATGCACTACACACCGCACCTGTGACGCCGCCCGCCCGTGCGCCGGCGGCGGACGGGCGGGCGGCCCTGCGCCTGCGGACGGCCGCGTGCGCGACCCGATGCCGGCGGACGCGGCGCTGGACCCGGTCGGTGACGTGGTGGCGTCCCGTGGCCACGGCCCGACCCCCCGCGATCGGGTCGGGTGAGCCCGTCGACCGGGCGCCCTCGGGGTCGATGCGGACGGGATGATCGGGGCTGGCGAGGCAGGCGGGCTCAGGGCCGGCGGTCGGTCTCGTCGTAGAACTCGCCGATGAACTGCTCCAGCAGGTCCTCCATGGCGACGAACCCGGTCACCTCCCCGTCGGTGGCCACCAGCGCCAGCTGTGCCCGGGCCGCGCGCATCCGGGTCGCCGCCGCCGCCAGCGTCAGCCGTGCGTCCAGGATGGTCGCCGGGGTCATCAGCGTCGCGGCCGAGACCGAGCGTCCGGCGGTGGTGGCCGGTACGACGTCCCGGATGTGCACCAGGCCGCGCACCTGACCGTGGTCGTCCACCACGCCCAACCGGGACCGCCCGGACGTCCGGCAGGCCGCCTCCACCCGCTCCACCGGGTCGCGCATGTTGACGGTGGCCAGCCGGTCGATCGGGGTCATCACCTCGGCCAGGCTCGTGCGCGCCAGCGGCAGCATCCGGCTCAGCAACTGGTGGTGCTCCGGTTCCAGGAGCCCTTCCTGCCGGGAGCGCTCCAGCAGCACGCGTAGCTCGGCCGGCCCGTGGACGGCGGCCAGCGCCTCCTGCGGCTCCACACCGAACAGCCGCAACACGCCGTTGGCCGTCCGCTGCAGGACGGTCAGCAGCGGGCGCACCGCCCGGGTGAAGCCGCGGAAGGGCAGCGCCAGCAGCAGGGCCGACCGCTCCGGATGCGTGATCGCCCACGACTTGGGGGCCATCTCGCCGACCACCACGTGCAGGAACGAGACGACCAGCAGGGCCACCACGAACGCGACCACGGTGCCGGTGCGCTCCGGCAGACCCGCCGCCGACAGGAGCGGATGCAGGAGGTGCTCGACCGTGGGCTCGGCCAGCGCGCCGAGCCCCAGCGTGCACGCGGTGATGCCCAGCTGTGCACCGGCGAGCATGAGTGACAGCTCCCGGCTGCCGGCGACCGCGGCCCGCGCCGCCCGGCTGCCGTCGGCCGCCGCGTGCTCCAGGCGGTACCGCCTGCTCGCCACCAGGGCGAACTCGGCCGCCACGAAGAAGGCGTTGCCGGCCAGCAGCAGCGCCGACAGGACCAGTGCCCAGGCCGTGCTCACGCGACCACCCGTACCGCCGTGCTCACGTCACGATCCGCACCGTGCGCGGGACCTGCCGGTGCACCGCCACCACCCGCAGCCCGACGCCGTCCACCTCGATCTCGTCCCCCACCCTGGCCATCCGACCCAGCCGCCGCAGGACCAGCCCGGACAGGGTGTCGTAGTGCGGTGAGGTCGGCAGCTGGATCCCGGTGGCGTCGGCCACCTCGTCGATGCGCAGCCGGGCCGGCACCAGCCAGGAGCCGTCCCGCTGGCGGACCGGACCCGGCTCCGGCCGGTCGACCTCGTCGCTGATCGGTCCGACCAGCTCCTCGGCCACGTCCTCCAGGGTGATGATGCCGTCCAGCCCGCCGTACTCGTCGACCACGCAGGCGAGCTGGCGGCGGCTGCGGCGCAGCCGGTCCAGCACCGTCGGCAGCGGCAGCCCGGCCGGCAGGAGCAGCGGCGGCACCGCCACCGCGCCGGCGGTGGTGGTCGCCCGCCGGGACGGGGGGACGGCGATCACGTCGAACAGCCCCACCACGCCGACGATGTCGTCCACGCCCTCGGGGCCGAGCACCGGGAAGCGGAAGTGGCCGGTACGCTCGGCGAGTTCCACCACGTGGGTCAGCGGCTCGTCGGCGGCGACCGTGACCACGGACACCCGCGGCATCATCGCCTCGGCGGCGGTGCGTTCCCGGAAGTCGAGACCGCGCTCGAGCAGGCGGGCGGTCTCCGCGTCGAGGTGGCCGCTGGCCTGGGCGTCGGCGATGATCTGCTCCAGGTCCTGCACGGTGGCGCCCTCGGGCAGCTCCTGCGCCGGGTCGATCCCGACCAGCCGCAGCAGTCGGTTCGCCGAGCTGTCGAACAGCTTGATCACCGGGGCGGCGACCGCGCGGTAGGCGAGCGTGGAACGGCTGAGCGCCTTGGCCAGCCGGTCGGCGCGGGCGATGGCGAGGTTCTTCGGGGCGAGCTCGCCGAGCACCATCTGGACGACGGTGGACAGGACCAGGGTGACGGTCAGCGAGACGGCCAGGCTCGCCCCCGGCGCCATCCCGGTGACGCCGAGCAGCTCGGCCAGGCCGCGCCCCAGGTACGGCTCGGCGAGGTACCCGATGAGCAGGACGGTGACCGTGATCCCGACCTGCGAGCCGGAGAGGGTGAACGACAGCCGCTCGGTCACCTGCAGGGCCCGCCGGGCGGCAGCGTCGCCCTCCCGCGCCTCGTGCGCCAGCCGGGAGCGGTCGGCCGCGACGTACGCGAACTCCTGGGCGACGAAGTACGCGGTGGCGAGGGTCAGCGCGAGGATGAGGCCCAGGCCGACGGCGATCAGCATGGCGCGCCGGAGGGCCTATCACCATCGGGCATGCCGGTCAACGTAGCACGGCGGCCGCGGTCCACGCGGTCACGAACGGGTGCGACGGGTGGCGTGCGGCCGCCCCGACCTGCGGACCCGGTCGGCGGCCTCCCGGGAGATCGTGGTCTGGGCCTGGAGGTGGGACAGCAGCAGCCGCAGCTGGTCCACGGTGAGGTCGGCGACCGACTCGGTGAGGTCCGCGAACTGCGGGGCGAACAGGCCCACCGCCGCCTCCGGGGAGGCCAGCTCGACCAGCACCCGGCGGGCGTCGGTCGGGTCGCGGACCCGGCGGACGAACCCGCCGGCCTGCAGACGGTGCACCATCCGGCTGACCGCTCCGGTGGTGAGCCCCAGCTCGGCGGCGAGCTCGCCGATCGTGGCCCGCCGACGGTCGCGCAGCGTCGCCAGGCAGATCAGGTCGGTGACGTGAAGGCCGAGCTGGTCGGCGACGGCGTCGTAGAAGCGCACGAGCTGGCGGGCCAGCAGGCGGCTCTGCCGCGCCAGCTCGGCGGTCAACCGTTCCCGCTCGTCAGGCACACGGCCATCGTCGGTCACCGACCCGCCGCTTCGCGGGGCTTTGGGGCACCCGGCCTGCGGCCTCCGCCCGGTGGCGTCCGGAGGCGCCGCCGGGGCGGTCCGCAGGCGGCCGGGGAGCGCCGGGGACCGGAGGGATCGTCGGCCGGGTGTGCGGCGGCGCGTCAGGAGATCGTGCAGATGACCCCGCCCGGGGTGACGACATCGCCGGGCTTGGCGGTCAGGCCGCTGACCTTCCCGGCCTTGTGCGCCTGCAGCGGCTGCTCCATCTTCATCGCCTCGATCACCACGATCGTGTCGCCCACCGCCACCTGGTCGCCGTCGGCGACCGCCACCTTGACGATGGTGCCCTGCATCGGCGCAGTGACGGCGTCCCCGCTGGCGGCGGTCGCCGTGCCACCGGTGGAGCGGCGGCGCGGCGGGGCGGCCGCCGCGCGACGGCCGGACCCGAGTCCGGCGGGCAGGCTGACCTCCAGCCGCTTGCCCCCGACCTCGACCACCACGGTTTCGCGCTCGTCGGGGCGGCCCGGGGGCGCGGTCGGGCCGCGGTAGGGCTCCACGCCACCCGACCACTCGGCCTCGATCCAGCCGGTGTGGACGGTGAAGGGCTCGGAGGTGAACGCCGGGTCCCGGACCACCAGCCGGTGGAACGGGAGCACCGTGGCCAGCCCTTCGACCACGGTCTCGTCCAGCGCCCGCCGTGCCCGCGCCAGCGCCTCCGCCCGGGTCGCTCCGGTGACGATCAGCTTGGCCAGCAGCGAGTCGAAGTTCCCGCTGACCACGCTGCCCTCCTCCACGCCGCTGTCCACCCGGACGCCGGGGCCGCCGGGCAGCCGCAGCCGGGTCACCGTGCCGGGCGTGGGGAGGAACCTGCGACCGGGGTCCTCGCTGTTGATCCGGAACTCGATGGCGTGCCCGCGCGGCTCCGGGTCGGCGGTGAGGGACAGCGGCTCGCCGGCCGCGATGCGCAGCTGCTCGCGGACCAGGTCGACGCCGGTGGTCTCCTCGGTGACCGGGTGCTCGACCTGCAGCCGGGTGTTGACCTCCAGGAACGAGAGCGTCCCGTCCGCGCCGATGAGGAACTCGACGGTGCCGGCGCCGGTGTAGCCGGCCTCGCGGCAGATCGCCCGGGCCGCCTCGTGGATGGTCTCGCGCTGCTGCGGTGTGAGGAACGGGGCCGGCGCCTCCTCGACCAGCTTCTGGTGGCGCCGCTGCAGCGTGCAGTCCCGGGTGCCCACCACGACGACGTTGCCGTGCCGGTCGGCGAGCACCTGCGCCTCCACGTGCCGGGGGCGGTCGAGGTAGCGCTCCACGAAGCACTCGCCGCGACCGAACGCGGCCACCGCCTCCCGGGTCGCGGACTCGAACATCGCCGGGATCTCGTCCAGGGTGCGGGCGACCTTCAGGCCGCGACCCCCGCCCCCGAAGGCCGCCTTGATCGCCACCGGCAGCCCGTGCTGGCGGGCGAACGCCACCACCTCGTCGGCGTCGACGACCGGGTCCGGGGTGCCGGCCACCAGCGGCGCGCCCACCCGCATCGCGACGTGGCGGGCGGTCACCTTGTGCCCGAGCGCGTGGATGGCCTGCGGGTCCGGGCCGATCCAGGTCAGCCCGGCGTCGATGACCGCCCGGGCGAAGTCGGCGTTCTCGGCCAGGAAGCCGTATCCGGGGTGGACCGCGTCGGCGCCGCTGCGCGCGGCGACGTCGAGGAGCTTGTCGATGCGCAGGTACGTCTCGGCGGGGGTGTCGCCACCCAGGGCGTACGCCTCGTCGGCCATCCGGGCGGGCAGTCCGTCGCGGTCGGAGTCGGCGTAGACCGCCACGCTGGTCAGTCCCGCGTCGCGACATGCGCGGATCACCCGGACCGCGATCTCCCCCCGGTTGGCGATGAGGACCTTGCGCATGCCGGGAGTCTAGCGGCGGGCCCGTGCCGCTCTCCGGGGTCGGACGAGTCCGCGGGACGCCGCCGCCACCGCTCGGCCGGCTCCCGCCGCCGTCGTCACCCGCGCGAGGCGCCGCCTCGCCGCGGCCCGGGCGCATCCGCGGCGCGCCGTCACACCGGACAGTTGGCGTGCGATGGCGGATCGTTGTCCGAGTGACCCATGACACATCAGTGCTCTCTGGAAAGCGCGTGACGGCGCTGGGTCGAGGGGGGTAGGGTCGTAGCGCCGATGGGCTTGATGTCAGAGTGATGCCGAAGTGATGTCACAATGCGTCGGCGCGGAGGGGGAAACATGATCGAGACAACCGGGCTGCGGAAGTCCTTCCGCTCCCGGCAGGGCCGCGAGACGAAGATCGTCGAGGCGGTGCGGGGCGTCGACCTGACGGTCGCCAAGGGAGAGATCTACGGGTTCCTCGGCCCCAACGGCGCGGGGAAGACCACGACGTTGCGGATGCTGGCCACGCTGATCCCCCCGGACGGTGGGCACGCCACCGTGGCCGGGGCGGACCTGCTGCGGAACCCGGGCGAGGTCCGCCGCCGCATCGGGTACGTCGCGCAGGGCGGCAGCACCTGGGACGAGGTGACGGCGCGGGAGGAGCTGGTCCTGCACGCCCGCATGTACGGCATCTCGAAGGCCGAGGCGCGGCAGCGCGCCGAGCGGGCGCTGGCGGCGTTCCAGCTCACCGAGTACGCCGACCGCAAGTGCAAGACCTACTCGGGCGGGCAGCGGCGTCGGGTGGACATCGCGCTCGGCGTCATCCACGACCCGCAGATCGTGTTCCTGGACGAGCCCACCACCGGACTCGACCCGCAGAGCCGGGCGCACATGTGGGACGAGATCCGGCGGCTCCGCGACGAGGGGATGACGGTCTTCCTCACCACGCACTACCTGGACGAGGCGGACGCCCTCTGCGACCGGATCGGCATCATCGACCACGGCGAGATCGTCGCCGAGGGTACACCGGCGGAGCTCAAGCGGGAGATCTCCGGGGAGGTGGTCACCGTCGAGCTCGACGGTGACGTCGCCGCCGCCGCGGAGGTCCTCGACACCGAGCCGTACGTGCGCAGGCTCGAGAAGCACGACGGCACGCTGCGACTGTTCGTCGAGCACGGGGCGACCGCGGTGCCGCAGGTCATGCGGCGCCTGGACGCGGCGCAGCTGCCGCTGCGGTCGGTGGAGGTGCACCGGCCCAGCCTCGACGACGTGTTCCTCGCCAAGACCGGCCGCTCGCTGCGGGAGGAGTGAACGATGCGGCTGCTCCGTGACACCTGGCTGATCTACCAGCGGCAGGTGCTGCTGCAGGTCCGGCAGCCCGTCTGGATCTTCGTCGGGATCTTCCAGCCGGTCATGTACCTGTTGCTGTTCGCGCCGCTGCTCAAGCCGGCCCTGGCACCCCTGGGCGTGACCACCAACGCCGAGGCGTACCGGATCTTCGTGCCCGGCCTGCTGGTGCTGCTGGCGATGTTCGGTGGCCTGTTCCAGGGCTTCGGGATCATCGCCGAGCTGCGGGCGGGCATCATCGAGCGGTCCCGGGTCACCCCGGTCAGCCGGCTGGCGCTGCTGCTCGGCCGGTCCCTGCGCGACGCCACCACGCTCATCGTCCAGGCGGGCATCATCACCGTGCTGGCGGTGCCGTTCGGCCTCACCGCTCAGCTGGGGTACCTGCTGCTGGCGTACCTCATGCTCGCCCTCATCGCGCTGATGACCTCCGCGGTGTCGTACGCGGTGGCCCTCAAGGTCCGCAGCGAGGACGCGCTGGCGCCGTTGATGAACACGGTGTCGTTGCCGTTGTTCCTGTTGTCGGGCATCATGCTGCCGATCTCCCGGGACTACGGGGCGCCGTCGTGGCTGGTCAAGCTCGCCGACGTCAACCCGTTCTCGTGGGCCGTGGACGGCATCCGGGCGCTGTTCGTCGGCGACATCGGTAACGACGCGGTATGGCAGGGGATGCTCATCGTCGCGGTGCTGGCCGCCCTGGCGGTGGCGTGGGCGGCGCGTGCGGCGATGAAGCGGGTCGCGCCCCAGATCCTGACCTCGCCGAAGGAGTCGCGGAAGTCGGTGAGCAGGCTCCTGGCGACTAGTTGAAGGAGAACGGGGTTGGCGCCCTCGAAGGTCGTGAAGACGTCGGTATCGGCGCGGAGCGCGGGCAGCCGGCTGGCGTCCATGAAGCCGAAGCCGCCGGCGATCTCGCCCAGGACGTCCGTGTCGTCGAAGATCGCACGAAGGCCGCCGCTCTGCCGCGCAACCCCTTCGAAGGTCGTCTGCCAATAGCCGAAGGCCGAGATGTCAACCTGTTTGGAGCGCAGCACCTGCTCCAGCTGCGGCCCGGGCACCACGACAAGATTGGCGGCGTCCCGCGGCAGCCCGTTCTGGTGCAGTGCCTCCCGTATCGCGTAGTCGAGATGCGCGCCGAGCGTATTGACGGCGATGGTCTTGCCGGCAATGTCCTTGACGCCTTTGATCGGACTGTCTTCCAGGACGTAGAAGATCGACTGCGCCTCATCGTTGATGCCGTTCGACGGATAGGCGGCGACGAAGTCATTGCCGCTGGCGATCGAGTTGATCACGGCGGGCGTGGCGGCGCTTCCAAGGTCCACACTGCCGCCGGCAAGCGCGATCAGCGATTCCGGGCCGCCGGTCGCGTAGCCAACG
>VSBZ01000168.1:0-7821 GCA_047459215.1 Micromonosporaceae bacterium
ACCTGGCACCGCATGGTATTCGAGTCGCTGGCGGAGGCGCCGGAAAGCGTCTTCCTGCCGGATCCCGATCTTCAGGCCGACATTCTCCGCTTTTCCGTCACTCCCCCCAATGCGACCGCGCAAGCTGCCGCATCTTCCGGCGCTTCCGCAGCCGAGCCTGAAATCACCTTGGACTGGCTGGTTCCGCTCCCCGCGGCCCCCGAACCGGCATTGCCCCTGGCGCCGTCGCGGATCGAGGATGCGCCGACCCAGCCAGTCAAGTCGCCCATACTTGATGCGACGCCGTCAGATGCGGATGCATTGCTGCGCGGCACGCTCGACGGCCTGCCCAAAATGAGCCTGCCTCCGCGCGTGCCCGTGCTCGGCGTGAACGCCGACCTCACGCAGTACGCGAGGCACCTGAAGCTGCCGCTGTTGAGCCGGCCCGGCGCGCGGTTCCTGCGTGACGTCCACAACCAGGCGCACGTGAACTTGGTCACGAGCAACCCGATGCTCGAGTCGGCGCGCGGCCTCGGCATCCAGCGCGTGAGGCTGTGGCCGAAGGCCGTCGACACCGACCTGTTCCGGCCCGAGCGCGCGACGCGCGCGATGCGCGAGCGCCTGACGGCCGGCCACCCCGACGACCCGCTCATCGTGTGCGTCAGCCGCCTCTCGTTCGAGAAGCGCATCGACTGGCTCTACGCGCCCGTCACGCAGATCCCCGGCGTGCGCCTGGCGCTGATCGGCTCGGGCCCGGCCGAGGCCGAGCTGCGCCAGAGGTTCGCCGGCACGAACACCGTCTTCACCGGCTACATGACGGGCACGGAGCTGGCCGCCGCCCTCTCGACGGCCGACCACGCCCTGATCCTGGAGGTGTTCGCGCCCGGCGAGACCCGGCAGCCGGGCGAGGGCGGTCAGGCCCTGGCCGCCGCGGTCGACCTGCCGCCGGACCGCAAGAGGTTCCTCGCGTGGGAGGACGTGGCGGCCGAGGTCGTCGCCCGGGCCCGCCCCGGCGACCTGGTCGTGACCATGGGCGCACCGCCGATCTCGCTGCTCGGCGACGAGCTGCTGGCCGCCCTGGGCGGAGGCCGATGAGCCGCCGGTGGCGGCTGGTCCGTGCGGGGACCGACGCGGTGCCGGCGTCGGTACGGCGACTCATGGCCCGGCGGCGATGCCGGGCCGTTCCGTGGGCGGCTCTGGCCGGGCTGGCCACCGTGGTGCTCCTGTCCGCGTGGATCCTGTGGGGCAGCCCGCTGCTGACGGTGCGCGAGGTGGACGTGGTCGGCACCCGCGTGCTCACGCCGGCCGAGGTGCACGAGGCCGCCGCGGTCCCCGGCCGGACGCCGCTGCTGCGGGTGTCCGTCGACGAGGTGGCCGCGCGGGTGGCGGCCCTGCCGCCGGTGGAGTCGGTGACGGTGAGCCGCTCGTTCCCGGGCACGCTGCGTATCGAGGTGGTGGAGCGGACCGCGGTGGCGGCGGTGCCGCTCGAGGACGGGTACCGGCTGGTCGACGCCTCGGGAGTGGACTTCGTCACCGTGCCCGCACCGCCCGACGGCCTGCCCGAGCTGGTCGTCCCCGACCCGGGGCCGGACGATCCGGCCACGCGTGCCGCCCTGGTGGTGCTGGCCGCGCTCACCCCGCAGCTGCGCCAGGAGCTGGCGGCGGTGGTGGTGGCCGGGCCGGCGGACATCCGGCTGCAGCTGCGCTCCGGTCGGGAGGTCCGGTGGGGCGACGAGTCGGCCAGCGCGGAGAAGGCGAGGGTGGCCACCGTGCTGCTGCGCCAGGACGCGACCGTCATCGACGTCAGCACGCCGGACGTCGTGGTCGTCTCCGACTGACGGTGCAGGTGGCGACACGCCCGGTGGCGTGGCTGCCAGGTTCCGCGCGGTAGGCGGCCTACGCTGCTGTCAGGCCCGGTGTCGACCAGACCTCGGTGCCGGGCGGCGGTGGTAGGTTGCCACGTGCCGGGGTCGACCCCGCCTCGACCGGAAGGAAGGCTGATGACGCACCCGCACAACTACCTCGCGGTCATCAAGGTCGTCGGCATCGGTGGGGGCGGTGTCAACGCCGTCAACCGCATGATCGAGGTCGGGCTCAAGGGTGTGGAGTTCATCGCCATCAACACCGACGCCCAGGCGCTGCTGATGAGCGACGCGGACGTCAAGCTCGACGTCGGGCGGGAGCTGACCCGAGGGCTCGGCGCGGGAGCGGACCCGCAGATCGGGCGTGCCGCCGCCGAGGACCATCGCGACGAGATCGAGGAGGTCCTCAAGGGCGCCGACATGGTGTTCGTCACCTGCGGGGAGGGTGGCGGCACCGGCACCGGCGGGGCGCCGGTGGTCGCCGACATCGCCCGCAGCCTCGGGGCCCTGACCATCGGCGTGGTCACGCGACCGTTCTCGTTCGAGGGCAAGCGGCGGCAGATCCAGGCCGAGCAGGGGATCGAGGAGCTGCGCAGCAAGTGCGACACGCTCATCGTCATCCCCAACGACCGCCTGCTGGCGCTGGGCGACCGGAGCATCAGCATGATGGACGCGTTCCGTCAGGCCGACCAGGTGCTCCTGTCCGGCGTGCAGGGCATCACCGACCTCATCACCACGCCCGGTCTGATCAACCTGGACTTCGCCGACGTCAAGAGCGTCATGAGCGGGGCCGGCAGCGCGTTGATGGGCATCGGCAGCGCCCGCGGGGAGAACCGCGCGGTCGAGGCGGCCGAGTCGGCGATCTCCAGCCCGCTGCTGGAGCAGAGCATGGACGGTGCCCGCGGCGTGCTGCTGTCCATCGCCGGCGGCTCGGACCTGGGCCTGTTCGAGATCAACGACGCCGCCCAGCTCGTCACCGACGCCGCCCACCCGGACGCGAACATCATCTTCGGCGCGGTCATCGACGACGCGCTCGGGGACGAGGTCCGGGTCACCGTCATCGCCGCCGGCTTCGACGGCGGTGAGCCGGCGTACAAGCCGGCCGACCGCGCCGAGCGGGTGCCGCGGACGGGGCCGCCGCCGGACTCGGCCAGCGACCCCGCCGACGACGGCCCACCCGGCCAGGGCCGGCGGGTCCTGTTCGACGACGTCGACGTGCCCGACTTCCTCAAGAATGGATCCTGAGGTCGCACGGTCTCCCGGGCCGGCCGGCAGCGACACCCGGCCCGCCGAGCTGGGCGACGGCGACCCGCGGACCGCCGAGCTGGCCGGCAACCTCGGCCGCCTGCGGGCGAGGATCGCCGAGGCCTGCGCGCGCGCCGGTCGGGACGCGTCCACGGTGACGCTCGTGGCGGTGACCAAGACGTTCCCGGCCACGGACATCGTGCGGCTGGCCCGGTTGGGCGTCACCGACATCGGCGAGAACCGCGACCAGGAGGCGCGACCGAAGTTCGCCGAGGCGGAGCGGCTGGGAGCGCGCGTGCGCCGGCACTTCGTCGGGCGGCTGCAGCGCAACAAGGCACGGTCGGTGGCCGGGTACGCCGACATGGTGCACTCTGTCGACAGCGTCCGGCTGGCGACGGCCCTCGGCACCGCGGCCGCCGGCCGCGACCGGCCGTTGGAGGTGCTGGTGCAGGTGAGCCTGGACGGCGACCCCGCCCGCGGCGGGGTGGTCGCCGAGGGCGTGGCCGAGGTCGCGGAGGCGGTCACCGCTCACCGGATGCTGCGCCTGGCCGGGGTGATGGCGGTGGCGCCGCTCGGTTGGCCGCCGGCGGACGCGTACGCACGGCTGGCGGACGTCGCCGCGGATCTCCGGGCGCGGTACCCGGACGCCCGGGTGATCTCCGCGGGCATGAGCGGGGACTTCGAGGTCGCGCTGGCGTACGGCGCGACACACGTTCGCCTCGGCAGCGCGTTGCTCGGAAAGCGCCCGCCGGTGCGGTAGCCTGACGTGGACCGATCCGAACTACACGGGTGTTGTCCGAGCCCCGTCGGGTGGCCCGTCCCGGGCGCGGCGCCCGGGGGACGCCGCGGTTCAGCCTGGGTCAGCCGCCCGGCCAGCAGGGAGGTGAGCCATGAGCGCACTGCGCAGGGCGGGGGTGTGGCTCGGCCTCATCGAGGACGACGACGACGACGAGCTCTACGACGAGCCCGAACCGGTCGGCCGTCGCGAGCGCGGTCGCGCCGGTCGGCGCGGCCGGCACGACGACGATGACGAGTACGGTGACGGTCACGCCCCGAGGTCGGAGCTGCGGGGCGTGGACGACGCTGAGGACCCGGTGGTGCCGCGGAGCCGCGCCGGTGACCGTCGCCGTGAGGACGACGTCGCCGTCCGTACGCCGGCGCGGGACTCGACGGTGAGCTACCTCGCCCGGGAGGGTCGCCCCCGCCGGGCTGACCGCCACTCGAACCGGGACGACCTCGCCCCGGCACCGCCGGCGGAGCAGGCGCAGGCCACCTCCGGTGAGAGGACGGAGCGGCGCTACCAGATCACGACTCTCCACCCGACGACGTTCCGGGAGGCCCGCACGATCGGCGAGCACTTCCGCCAGGGCAACCCGGTCATCATGAACCTGACCGAGATGGACGAGGCGGACGCGCGTCGGCTCGTCGACTTCGGGGCCGGCCTGGTGTTCGGGCTGCGGGGTACGATGGACCGCGTGACCAACCGGGTGTTCCTCCTGTCTCCCGCGAACGTGGAGGTGACACCCGAGGACAAGGCCCGCATCGCCGAGGGTGGGTTCTTCCGTCAGCGCTAACCCGAACGGGGGAACTGGAGTGCCGCGTTGATAGCCCTGCTTCAGGTGCTCTATGTCCTTATTTACCTGTTCGTGGTGATACTGCTGGCCAGGTTTGTCCTAAGTTTGGTGCTATCGTTCGGCCGGCGCTGGCGTCCGGGCCGGGTCGCTGCGGCAGCCCTGGAGTCCGTGTGGACCGTCACTGACCCGCCGCTGAAGGCGTTGAGGCGAGTGATCCCACCAATACGGATCGGGAGTGTGAGCCTCGATCTGGCCTTTCTGGTGCTGCTGGTTATTCTGTTCGTGCTGACAATCGTGCTGGATGGTCTGATCCGCGGCCTGGGCTGATGATCGGTCCAGCCGCCACTGACCGGAGGAGTACAGATGCCGCTGACCCCGGCTGATGTCCACAATGTCGCATTCAAGAAGCCCCCGATCGGCAAGCGGGGCTACGACGAGGAGGATGTCGACGCCTTTCTCGATGAGGTCGAGCGGGAGCTCGCCCGCCTGATCGAGGAGAACGACAGCCTGCGCGCTGGCATCGACCCGAGCCGCCGGGCCGCGGACGCGCGTCTCATGCAGGAGAACGCGGACCTCAAGGCGCAGATCGAGCGGCTGCAGCGGGAGAAGGCTGCGGCCGAGCAGGCCGCCCGGTCGTTGCAGGCCGAGCTGGAGCAGCTGCGTGCCAGTGGCGAGCACGGCGACGGTGAGCAGCAGGCGCTGCGGGTGCTCATGATGGCCCAGCGCACGGCCGACGACCACGTCGCCGACGCCCGCGCCGAGGCGGAGAAGATCGTCAGCGAGGCGCGCGCCAAGGCGGAGGAGCTCGTGCGGGACGCGCGGGCGAAGGCCGAGGCGCTCGAGCGGGACGCCCGGCAGCGCCACCAGGAGGCGATGGGGGGCCTGGAGGCGAAGCGCAGCGCCCTGCAGAAGCACATCGAGGAGCTGAAGCACTTCGAGCGCGAGTACCGCACCCGGCTCAAGGCGTACCTGGAGAGCCAGCTGCGGGACCTCCAGGGCCGCGGGGACCACATCGAGGCCGAGGTCGGTGACGACGAGGGCGCCCGGGGGTCGGGTTCCCTCGCCGGTGCGGCCTACGGCGGCGACCCCGCCCGCTGAGCACCAGGCTGGCCAGATCGACACGCTCACAACCGCATACGGGAAATCCACATCCTGACGTCTCGACAGGCCAGGGGGGACCGGGTCGTGATTGTCGTAAGTCTGCTGCTCGTTGCTGTCGCAGCGGTGCTCCTCGTACTGGGCCTGTGGCAGCCGTCCAACGCGTTGCTGAGCGGGTCGATCGGGGCCAGCGTGGTCGCGGCCGTGCTGCTGGTGGTCGGTGCCCGGCGCTCGACTCCGGAGCACCTGCGGGAGTTCCCCGACGGCGTGGCCGCCGCCGGCGCCGCCGCGGGCGGTGCCGGGCGGACGATCCCGCACCAGGGCACCGGGGGCGGGGCCGCCGGCTCCGATGAAACCGCCGTGCTGGCCGCAGACCCTCCGGACGAGCCGCCCGTCCAGCCGGTGTCGCCGGCGGACGCCGAGCGGGTGAGCCGGATGAACACCGAGGTGCTCGTCGTGGACGGCCGGCCGCGCTACCACCTGCCCGGCTGTGTCCATCTGCTCGGTCGCGACAGCGAACCGCTTCCGGTCAGCGAGGCGATCGAGCTCGGCTTCACGCCGTGCGGCCTGTGTGAGCCGGACAGCGCCCTGCTGGCGGAGGCGCGTCGGGTCTAGGCGCTCGGCGGCTGAGGCGCGGGTTGCGGGCGAGGACACGCAGGGTCGCGTGTCGATCGCTGCGCCGCGGTCGCGATAATGGTTCCCATGGGCCGCGGCAGCCGGACGCGCACCTCCGGGTCGCCCGACGAGGTGACCGTCGCCGTGCGGGTCCGGCCCGGCGCCTCACGGACCAAGGTGGGCGGCCACTACCACGGGCGGTACGGTCCGTCCCTGGTGGTGGCCGTCACGGCGCCTCCGGTCGGTGGTCGCGCCACCGAGGCCGCCCGCCAGGCCCTGGCTGCTGAGTTGGGAGTCAGCGCCCACCAGGTGTCGCTGCGCGGAGGCGCGACCTCAAGGGACAAGCTGTTCGCCGTCTCGGCACCACCCGCCGACCTCCTCGACCGGGTCCGTGCCCTGCGCGGTGGCGACGCGTGACCCAGGACATCAACCTCGCGCTGCTGCTCGGTGCGCTCGTTCTCCTGGTCGCGGTCTGGGCGCTGCGGCTGTCGCAGCGTCTCGGTCTCCCCGTCCTGCTGATCTACCTGGCGCTGGGCGTCGCGGTCGGGGAGGCCGGCCTCGGCGTCCAGTTCGAGAACTACGAGATCGCCCGGGTGCTGGGGCTCGGCGCACTCATCATCATCATCGCCGAGGGCGGTCTCACCATGCGGTGGAGCACGCTTCGGTCGGTGGTGGGCCCTACGGTCGCGCTCTCCACCGTCGGCGTGGTGATCACCATCGCCGTGACCGGGGTCGCGCTGCACCTGCTGCTGGGGCTCGACGTGTGGCTGGCGCTGCTGTACGGCGCGGTGCTGTCGTCCACCGACGCGGCGGCGGTCTTCGCCACCCTGCGTCGGCTCCGGCTGCTGCCGCGGACCGCGGCCACCCTGGAGGCCGAGTCGGCCAGCAACGACCCGGCCGCGGTCATCGCGGTGCTGCTGCTGTCGGTCGACCCGGGCGAGATCGTGTGGTGGCGGGACGGCCTGACGGTCGTCTACCAGCTGCTCGGCGGAGGAGTGGTCGGGGCGCTGGTCGCCCTGGTGGGAACGGTGGTGCTGCGCCGGGTGGCCCTGCCGTCGGCGGGCCTGTACCCCCTGGCGGTGGTGGGCTTCGCCGTGCTGGCGTTCGCGGTGGCGTCGCTGGCGGTCACCTCCGGCTTCGTCGCGGTCTACGTGGCCGGGGTCATCCTGGGCAACGCCCGGCTCCCCCACCACCAGGCGATCATGGGATTCGCTGAAGGGCTGGCGTGGCTCGCCCAGATCAGCCTGTTCGTCCTGCTGGGCCTGCTGGTCTCGCCGTCCGAGCTGCCCTCGGCGATCGGAGTCGCCACGGTGGTGGGGGCGGTCCTGCTCCTGCTCGCCCGGCCGGGGGCGGTGGCGGCGTGCGTGAGCTGGTTCCGGGTCGGTTGGCGCGAGCAGGCCTTCCTGTCGTGGGCCGGGTTGCGGGGCGCGGTGCCGATCGTGCTGGCG
>VSBZ01000015.1:0-39444 GCA_047459215.1 Micromonosporaceae bacterium
GGGGCGCCCCACCCCGCCAGACCCGCCAGCGGGCGGCGGTGACCGCGCTGCTGTCGGAGACCGAGGGCTTCCACTCCGCCCAGGAGCTGCACGCGATGCTGCGCCAGCGGGGCGAGCGGATCGGCCTGTCCACCGTCTACCGCACCCTGCAGGGGCTCGCCGAGGCCGGCGAGGTCGACGTCATGCGCCCCGCCGACGGCGAGGCCCGCTACCGGCGCTGCACCGCGGTCGACCACCATCACCACCTCGTGTGCCGGTCCTGTGGGCTCACGGTGGAGGTGGCGGGTCCGGCCGTGGAGACCTGGGCGGACACGGTCGCCGCCCGCCACGGGTTCTCCGACGTCAGCCACACCTTCGAGATCTTCGGCACCTGTCCGGACTGCGCGCCCCGCCCCGCCGAGCCGGAGTGACGGTGGGCCGGACCGCGCGCCCTGCCCGCCGAGCCGGACCGGGCCGGCCGGGGCGACGCACCCGGGCCGGCAGGACACCGCCGGGGACGAGACCGTGCGTCCCCGCCCGCCCCCGGCGGTGGACCGCGCACGCAGCCGCACCGACGCCCGTCGGTCGCGCGGCCGCACCGGCCGCGCGACCGACGGCGGCACGCTCACACGTTGGGGGGTGGGACCCGTCGGGTCCCACCCCCCAACCGTCACGAACGACCGGCTAGGACGACCGGCTCAGCTCGACGCGTGGCACGAGGCGAGCACCCCGACGACGCCCTTGCCGGGCGGCTTGAGCGGCAGCTTGGTCGACGCCGCCGGGCAGACCGGCACCGTCACGTCGTAGATGCCGCGACCGAACGTGGCCACGCTCAGCTGCCGGCTCCCCTCGTGGTAGCGGAGGTCCATCACCGGCGCCTGCGGCAGGCCCGAGCCGAGCGACGCCCACTCACCGCCGTTCCACGCCGAGACGAACACCCCGACGTCGGTGCCGACCAGCAGCAGCCCGTCCGAGGTCGGCACCACCGCGTTCACCGGCGCGTCCGGCAGACCGTGGCTGATGTCCGTCCAGGTGCGGCCACCGTCCTGGGTGACCATCACGTGCGGACGGTTGCTACCGGCCCGGAAGCCGGAGAACGTGGCGTAGGCGACGTCCTTGTCCTTCGGGCTCACCGCCACCCGGGTCACCCAGGTGCCGGGCAGCTGCGCCGGGTCGACCTGGTTCCAGGTCTGCCCGAGGTCGTCGGTCCACCACAGCCGGCCGTCGTCGGTGCCGACGTACAGCTTGTTGCCGTCGGTCGGCGCGACCGCCACGGTGGTGATGGTGCCCCACGGGTAGCCGGCCGGGTCGTTCGGACCGCCGCCGGTGAGGTCCGGGCTGATCGGCGTCCAGGTACGACCGTTGTCCGTCGAGCGGTTCAGGATGTTACCCGCGTAGTACATGATGTCCGGGTCGCTCGGGTCGAACAGGATCGGCGTCTGCCAGTTGCGCCGGTCCGAGGTCGTCTGGCCCGGCCCGATGGACTGCCGCGGCGTGCCACCGGCGTTCTCCGACCGGTAGCAGGAGCCGTACTGGCTGCAGCCGAAGACGATGTTCGGGTTCTCCGGGTGGATGATCACCTCGAGCCCGTCGCCGCAGCCGATGCTGTCCCACGGCCCGAGGACGCCGTTGTAGCCGCGGTTGCAGCCGTTGTCCTGCGCGCCACCCACCTTCAGCACCGGGTCCGTCTCGGCGACGTCCACGGTGTAGAACTGGGTGTACGGCTCGAAGCTGGACTTCACCCAGCCACTGGCGCCGTTGTTCTCGGACCGGTAGAACCCGCCGTCGTTGCCGAGGTAGACCCGGTTGGGCACCCTCGGGTCCCAGCGCATGACGTGCTGGTCGGCGTGCACCCCGCCCACGGTGGAGAAGCTCTGCGCACCGTTGGTCGAGCGCCGCAGGTTCACGCCCATGAGGAAGACGTGGTCCTGGTCCTTGGGGTCGACGAAGAGCTTGCCGAACCACCAGCTGAACGTCGACTGCGACGCCTGGTTCGCGGTGATCGGCATCTGGGTCCAGGTGTCGCCACCGTCGTCGGAGCGGTAGAACGCCCGGAACGGCCCGAGCGCCGTGCCGACGTACGCGTACAGCCGCTGCGGGTTGCTCGGCGCCAACGCCAGCCCCCAGCGGCCCTGGTCGGCGTCGGTGGGCAGGCCGTTGGTCATCCGCTCCCAGGTCTCGCCCCCGTCGTCGGAACGCCAGAGGCTGGAGCCGGGCCCGCCGTAGATGCGCTGGTGCGGCTCACGCAGGTGGTCCCACATCGCCGCGTACACCCGGGACGGGTTCTCCGGGTCGATGAGGACCTCGGTCGCACCGGTGGTGTCGTTCGGCGGCGCGAGGACCTGACGCCAGGTGTCGCCTCCGTCCTCGGAGAGGTAGACACCCCGCTCGCCGCCGGGCACGAACAGGTTGCCGGCGGCCGCGACGAAGATCCGGTCCTCGTTGCTGGGGTCGATGGCGAACCGGGCGATGGCGTAGCTGTCCTCCAGCCCGACATGCTCCCACGTCTCGCCGCGGTCGTAGGAGCGGTAGACCCCGTTACCGCCGAAGGTGATGGAGCCGCCGCCGGGCTGCGGCTCACCGGTGCCGGCGAAGAGGACACCGTCGCTGGTCATCGCGACCGCGCCCATGCCCTGCGGCAGGTCGTCCGGCCACACCGACTCGAAGGTCGTGCCGGCGTCGCTGGACTTCCAGACCCCGCCGGAGGCGGCGGCGATGAAGACCTGGTCCGGGACCTGCGGGTCCACGGCGATGTCGACGACCCGTCCACCGACGTTGGTCGGGCCGAAGAAAGTCCACTCCCGTTCCGCCAGGGCACGGTAGACGGCCTTGGTGCGCGCTGCGATCTTGTTCGCTTCGGCACGCGCGGCGGCGTACCTCGCGGGCGACAGCTCGGTGCTGCCGTCGCTCAGACGCTGGGCGGCCATCCACTCGTCGGGGATCTCCATCGGCCCCGTGGCGATGGCCGTGGCCAACGTGGGGGTTTCCGCAGCCACCCCCTCCGGGACCCCGGCCTGCGAGGCCGCCAGTGCGGCCACGCCGAACAGTGCGACGAGCACCGTCGCCGGGCCGCGGCGACGTCGAGTGAGGGGAAGGTTCATGCAGCTCTCCCTGTCCACATGTGGAACCGGCCGCAGGGGCGGCCGCTTGACCGCAAGTTAGACAGAAGGTGCGACAACGTCACCCGGTCAAGTGTCGAGAATCGCGGCGACCGGCTAGGACACCTGTCGAGACCGCCCGCCCACCACGGTGGAGGACCGCCGCTAGCCACTCCGGAACTCGGGGAGCCCGGCGTCCTCCGAGTCCGGTCCCACCACCGCGGTCAGCGCGGTGCCATCCGCGCACAGCGCCGTGGCGCGCAGGTACATCCGCCGCTGCTGGGCCCGCAGCAGCACCTCGGTCTCGAAGATCTCGTCCTCTATGCGCAGCAGGTCGACGTCGTCCCGGGCCTCGTAGTGGGCCCGTACGTCCAGCGGCGTCATCCTGACGGTGGCCTCGACCGTGGTCAGCGCACCCTGCTCCAGCACCGACGTCACCTGCGCGCCGTCGGGCAGCACCAGGCCCCGGACGTCGGCGTCGACGCCCGCATCCTCCGGAAGCGACACCCGGTCGCAGGCCGGCAGGTTCGCCAGCATCGCCCGGGCCGGGTCGGTCGCCCCCTCATCCTGCCGCTGGCCGTCCGTACCGCCGCAGGCGGCGAGCAGCGACACGGCGGCCACGAGCACGAGCGACCGGATTCTCACGGCAGCAGGATGCCACGGTCAGCGCAGCACCTGCCAGCGTCGCGCGACGAGCAGCAGCCCGGTGATGATCACTGCTGTGATGATCATGAGGACGACCGTGATGAGGGAGCCGTAGGCGAAGCCGGAGAACTCGAAGGCGTGGTCGAAGATGTACACGGGCAGGTAGAGCGTGGCGTTGGCGGGTCGCCCGTCGGTGAGGATGTACGCGGGTACGAAGTTGACCTGCAGGGTGAGGATCGTGTCCCGGACCGCCAGCAGCACGAGCACCGGCGCCAGCAGCGGCAGGGTGATCCGGCGCAGCTGCCCGAACGGCCCGCAGCCCTCCAGCGCCGCCGCCTCGTACAACCGGCCGTCGAGCAGCCGCCGGGCCGCGAGGACGACGATGAAGCCCTCCCCGATCGGGAACAGCAGCATGAGGACGACCCCGACCCGCGCGGTCGTCGGCTCGGCGAGCCAGTTGAAGCCCGGATGGCCGAACAGGCGGAGGAGCTGGTTCAGCGGGCCGTAGAGCGGGTTGAGCACCCAGAGGAACAGCACGGCCAGCGCCACGTCGGGAATGACCGTGGGCAGGTAGACGGCGACCCGGAACCAGCGCCCGCCGGGCCGCGGTGCGGCCAGCAGCAGGCCCAGCCCCACCGCGGCCAGCAGCCGCAGCGGCACCGCCAGCGCGACGTGGAACAGCGACGCCTCGAGGCTGTCCAGGAAGAAGCCGTCCGAGAGCAACCGTCGCACGTTGGCCAGGCCGACGAACTGCGGGTCCCGGGTCAGCCCGGTGTGGTCGGTGAACGCGTAGCCGACGTTGAGCAGCGCCGGGAGCGCGACCAGCAGCACCACCGCCACGCCGTACGGGGCGAGGAAGGCCCACGGCGTCAGCGGCTGCCTCGGCCGTCTCGTCACCGCCGCCGCCCGCTCTCGGCGTCGAACCGGTGGAGGCGCTGCGGGTCCGCCCGCAGCCGCACCCGGTCGCCGGGCCGGACCGCGGGACGCGGTCCGGCCCGGACGATCAGCGGCGTACCGTCGTCGCACCGGGTCCGCAGGAGCGCCTCGCTGCCGAGGTGCTCCACCACCTCCACCGTCGCCTCCACCGGCCCGTCCTCGTCCAGCGCGAGGTCCTCCGGGCGCACCCCGATGGTCACGCCCGCGTCGCCGCCGAGGACGCCCCCACCGGGGACCAGGTTCATCGGCGGGTTGCCCAGGAACCGGGCGACGAACGTGTCGGCGGGTCGGTCGTAGACCTCCTGCGGCGGACCGACCTGCCGGACACGGCCGTTGTCCAGGACGACCACCCGGTCGCCGAGGGTCATCGCCTCCGTCTGGTCGTGGGTGACGTAGATCGTGGTCGTGCCGAGCTCCCGGTGCAGGGCGACCAGCTCGGCCCGGGTGGCGAACCGCAGCGGAGCGTCCAGGCTGGCCATCGGCTCGTCGAGCAGGTAGACGCTGGGCTCGCGGAGGAGGGCGCGGGCGAGCGCGACCCGCTGGCGCTGCCCGCCGGACATCTGGTCCGGGTAGCGGTCGAGCAGGTCGGCGATCCCCAGCCGCTCCGCCGCAGCGCGGGCGCGGCGTTCCGCTTCGGCGCGCGGCACCCGCCGGACCCGCAGCCCGAACATCAGGTTGCCCCGTACCGTCAGGTGCGGGTACAGCGCGTAGTCCTGGAAGACCATCGCCACGGCCCGACGCTGCGGCGGGATCCGGCTGACGTCGCGACCGTCGAGGAGGACCCGGCCGGAGTCCGGTTGCTCCAGCCCGGCGATCAGCCGCAGGATCGTGGACTTCCCGGAACCCGACGGGCCGACCAGGGTCACCAGCTCACCGGCGCGCACCTCCAGGTCGACGCCGTCCAGGGCGGTGACCCGCCCGTACGACTTGACCAGCGACTCCAGCCGGATCGTGCCCCGCTCGACCGTCACCCACCCTCTCCCACGGGCTCGGTGAACAGCGGCCGGACCGTCTCCTCGAGCTGGCGCAGCCCGTCCTCCCGGTCCACCCGGCCGTAGAACACCTGCTCGAGCAGGTCGCCCGCCTCGCTTTCCACGCGCGCCCAGGTCGCGGTGCGCGGTGTGGCGCGCAGGTACGGCTCCGCGTCGAGGTAGACCTGCGACGAGCGCGGCGGCTGGTCCGGGCTGAGGAACGCCGGGGAGTTCGCCACGTCCAGCCGCGAGGGCACGGTGCGGCCGGACTCGGCGAGGATCTCCTGTCCCGGGACGCTCATCGCGAACTCGATGAACCGCCACGGTGCCGTGTAGTCCGACAGTCCCGCGCTCATGCAGTAGGCGTCGCTGTGCAGGATCGACGCCGGCTCGCCGCCCGGCGCCACGGGCAACGGCGCCACGTCCCACTCGAAGTCCTCGATCGTGCGCAGCGTCGGCACGGCCACGCGGCTGTTGAGGTACATGCCCAGCCGGCCCTGCAGGAACCGCGCCTCGCTGGACTCGCTCTGCTCCTCCTCGTCCGGCGGCACCACGCCGTGCACCAGCTGGAGGTCCAGGAACCAGTCGACGGCCTCCCGGGTGGCCGGGTCGCTTGTCAGGGTGAACGTGGTGGGGTTGTCGGGGTCGTCGACGAGCTCGCCGCCGTTGGACCAGACGAACGGCGCGATCCGGGGGATCGACGCCTCGACGCCGACGCCGTACACCCCGTCACCGGTGAGCGCCTGCGCCGCGGACAGGAAGTCGTCCCAGTCCCAACCGGCCTGCGGCAGCGGGACGCCCTTCTCCTTGAACATGTCGACGTTGTAGTAGACGACCAGCGACGACATGTTCTGCGGCAGGCACATCAGGTTCTCGCCGTCGAAGCGGAAGGCGTCCAGGGCGCGCGGGCTGAAGTCGCTCTCGTCCAGCACCTCGCTGCGGTCCAGGTACGGCTGCACCGGCTCGATCGCGCCCTGCGCGGCGAACTGGCCGTAGCGGCGGTAGTTGATCAGGAACACGTCGGGCGGCTCGCCGCCGGCGAAGGCGGTCGTCAACCGGGCCATCAGGTCGCCCTGGCTCGCGACCGGGGAGAGGTTGACGTGGATGTCCGGGTTGGCCTCCTCGAACGCCGCGATCATGGTGCGGTACCCCGCGATCTCCTCCGCGTCGCCGAAGAGCACCACGGTGATGCTGCTGCTCGACTGGTCCTCCCCGCCGTCGCCGCCGCAGGCGGTGACGGGACCGACGAGCAGCAGGGCGGCGAGCAGCCCCGCCCACCGCCGTATCCGGGACCGGTTCACGCGTCCTCCTTCTCTCCTATTCGTATTCGTGTCGTTCACCGTCGTCCCCCCGGCCGCAGTGCCGCCAGGGGATTGTCGTTGAGCAGGACCCGTTGCGCCACCAGGAACACCAGTACGCAGGGTGCGGTGGCGATCACACATCCGGCCATCAGCAGGGGCCAGTCCGTCGGGTTCAACAGGCGCAGGAACTGCAGGCCGAGTGGGAACGTGTAGCGGTCGCCGCTGTGCAGGTACAGCAGCGGGTCGATGAAGTTGGCCCAGTGGAAGGTGAACGCCAGCACCCCCACCGCGAGGGTCGCGGGCCGCACCTGCGGCAGGGCGATCCGGCGCCAGATGGTCAGCCACCCGGCGCCCTCGAGCCGGGCCGCCGCCAGCTGCGTGTCCGGCACCCCGCCGAAGCTCCACGCGTACAGCAGCACGAGGAACGGGCTGACCGCCAGCACCGCCGGGGCCAGCAGCGGCACGTAGGTGTCGACCACGCCGGCGAGCCGGAACAGCTCGAACCGGGTCGCCCACAGGGCGGTGGTGGGCACGAGGAGCACCACCAGCAGCCCGATGACCACCCGTCGGCGCGCGGTCGGCGCGAGCAGCCGGACCCCGAACCCGGTCAGCGACGCGACCAGGACGGTCAACGGCACGGCGAGCGCCACGACCAGCGCCGAGTTCGCCAGGTAGGTGTACAGCGGCATCAGCTCCGGCAGCCGGGTGTAGGCGGCCAGCGTCGGCCGGGGCGGCACGACCTCCAGGGTCCGCGGCGGGGGCAGGCCGGTGGGCCGCAGCGAGCCGACCACCATGAACCACAACGGGGAAGCGAAGATCGCGGCGAACACCGCCGGGACCAGGTAGCGCCCGAGCAGGTAGCGCCCGAGCAGTCGACGTGCCATCGCCCGTCAAACCTACGAACGCGGCCGGCGGCGGCCATCGGGCAGGTGTCGGAACTGCGCGGTGGCCGACCCTACTCCTGTCGCAGGCCCACTACGCACCGTTGCCGACCGGGTGCGAACGGTCGACTCGGCGGGTTGCGACAGACGTAGAAGTGGGCCGATTTGCACCTTCCACATCTGTCCCATGACCGGCGGTGTCCCGGTTCGTAGGTTCTTTAGTCGACTGTGCACCAGCGACCATCCCGCGCCGGCGGCGGCGTGCGGCGGTCGCCGAGGGTGCCCGGGAAGGGAGAACCAGATGCGGATCAGGACAAGATGGTCACGCCCAGCGCTGGCGGCGGCCATGGCCACCGCTACCGCCGTCAGCCTGTCGGCGACCCCCGCGATGGCGCAGCCGGGGACTCCCCAGCTGGTCATCGAGGACGGTGTGACCCAACCCGTGTTCGGCTACGCCGACGCGATCCGGGAGCGGGTCTTCGTCACGTCCGACGTCGACACCGACGGCGACGGCCAGCTCGACGTCGTCGCCATGGACATCATCCGCCCCAGGGCCAGCGAGGAGGGGCTGCGCGTTCCGGTGATCATGGACGCCAGCCCGTACTACTCGACCCTGTGCCGGGGCAACGAGAGCGAGTGCAAGGCCGACGTCGACGGCGACGGCCTCAACGACAGGTGGCCGCTCTTCTACGACAACTACTTCGTCCCGCGCGGCTACGCGGTCGTCCTGCTCGACATGATCGGGACGAACAACTCGACCGGGTGCCCGGTCAGCGGTGGCCTCGGTGACAACATCAGCGCGCCGACGGCGATCGACTGGCTGAACGGCCGGCGTCCGGGCTTCGACGCCTCCGGCAACCCGGTCGTCGCCGACTGGCACAACGGCAAGACCGGCATGATCGGCAAGTCGTACGACGGCACGCTGGCCAACGCCGCGGCCGCCACCGGGGTCGACGGGCTGACGACGATCGTGCCGATCTCGGCCATCTCCAGCTGGTACGACTACTCGCGCAGCAACGGGCTGGTGACCCGGGGCAACAACTACTCCGGCAGCCTGTCCAACACCGTCACCAACCCCGAGCGCAGGGCGCACTGCGCGCCGGTGCGCGCCCAGCTCGGCCAGGGCGTCGACGACGTCACCGGCGACTACAACGACTTCTGGGCCGAGCGCGACTACGTCCCGCACGTGGACAAGGTGAAGGCGAGCGTCTTCGTCGTGCACGGCATCAACGACGACAACGTGCGCCCGGACCACTTCAGCAAGTGGTGGTACGCGCTGTCCGAACGCAACGTGCCGCGCAAGCTGTGGCTGACCGGCACCGGGCACATCGACCCGTTCGACTTCCGCCGCGCGGAGTGGGTCGACACCCTGCACCGGTGGTTCGACTACTGGCTGCACGGCATCGACAACGGGATCATGGACGAGCCGATGGTCGACATCGAGCGGCTGCCGGACGTGTGGGAGACCTACGCCGACTGGCCGGTGCCCGGCACCCAGCCGACCCAGATCTGGCTGCGGCCGGGCCCCCCGGGCGAGGCCGGTGAGCTGTCGGTGCACCCGGGCCGCGGCAACCAGTCGCGGACCTTCCAGGACACGCCGACGATGAGCCAGACCAACGCGATCCGGCACCCGTCGGACCCGCAGGCCAACATGCAGAACCGGCTGGTGTTCCTGTCCGAGCCGTTGAAGGCGCCGCTGCACATCTCCGGCACGCCGATCGTGCACATCAAGGCGTCGGTCAACGACGAGGACACCAGCTTCGCCGGCCTGCTGGTCGACTACGGGACCCGCGAACGGTTCAGCACCGTCGGTGACGGCATCCGGACGCTGACCACCGAGGACTGCTGGGGCGCCGAGGCGGACTTCGGCGGGTACCACGAGGAGGCCTGCTACCGGCAGACCGAGAAGACCGTCGCCAGCAACCCGCAGGAGCTCGTCACCAAGGGCATCATCGACGGGCTCAACCTGGAGTCCCTGACCGAGTCGACCCCGCTGGTGCCGGGGAAGAAGTACGAGGTCACGTTCCCGCTGCTGCCCGAGGACTACGTGTTCGAGGCCGGGCACCAGATCGGGGTAATCCTGCTCGGCTCCTACTCGGGCTACAGCAGCCGGGCCAAGCAGAACCGCGCCGAGATCACCGTTCACTTCGACAGCACCAGGATCACGCTGCCGGTGGTCGGTGGCCGCCAAGCGGCGGTCGCCGCGGGACTGTAGCGGTGGTCCGGGGCGGCCGCGGAGGCGGCCGCCGTCTCTCCCAGGGTGGCTCGGTGGCGGCCGCGGACGCGGCCGCCACCGAGCCACGTCCGCCTCGGGCCGGTCCGGCTCAGGCCGTTCCGAACCGGCGCTCCCGCTTGGCGTAGATCTCGCACGCCTGCCACAGGTGGCGCCGGTCGAAGTCGGGCCACAGCACGTCCATGTAGACGTGCTCGGCGTACACGGACTGCCAGGGCAGGAAGTTGGACGTGCGCTGCTCGCCGGAGGACCGCACGAACAGGTCCACCGACGGCATGCTCGGCTGATACAGGTAGCGGGCGAAGGTCTTCTCGTTGACCCGGTCGGGGTGCAGCCGGCCGGCCGCCACGTCCCGGGCGATCGCCGCCGCCGCGTCGGCGATCTCGGCCCGCCCGCCGTAGTTGACGCAGAACTGCAGCGTCAGCACGGAGTTGTGGCGGGACATCTCCTCGGCCTGCCGCAGCTCCGAGATGACGCTCTTCCACAGCCGGCCCGGCCGCCCCGCCCACAGCACCCGCACCCCCAGCTCGATCAGCTCGTCACGGCGGCGGTGGATGACGTCCCGGTTGAAGCCCATCAGCCACCGGACCTCCTCCGGGGAGCGGCGCCAGTTCTCGGTGGAGAACGCGTACACCGACAGGTACGGGATGCCGATCTCGATCGCGCCCTGGATGGTGTCGAACAGCGCGTGCTCGCCCTGCTCGTGCCCGCGGGTGCGGGGCAGCCCGCGCCGCTTGGCCCAGCGGCCGTTGCCGTCCATCACCAGCGCCACGTGGCGGGGCAGCGACTCCTTCGGCAGCGCCGGCGGCCGGGCACCCGACGGGTGGGGCGAGGGCGGACGCGGCGCGGTGCGCCGCACGGCGGTACGCCTGCCCACTCACACCCTCCCACGGTCGACCAGTGGCAGCGATCGTAGCTCCCGCTCCAGGTGCCACTGCAGGTGCGCGGCGACCAGCCCGGAGGCCTCCCGGCGCGCCGCCGGGCCGGCGGCGCGCGCCGTCGACCAGTCACCGGTGGCCAGCGCGGCCATGAGCGCCAGCGCCGCCGGGGACGCCAGCGCGGCCCCCGGCGGCCGGCATCCGCCGCAGACCGTACCCCCGGCCGGCACCGAGAAGGCCCGGTGCGGGCCCGGCGCGGCGCACACCGCGCACCGGTCCAGCGCCGGCGCCCACCCGGCCACCGCCATGGCCCGCAGCAGGTACGCGTCGAGCACGAGCGTGGCCGGGTGCTCGGCCGCGGCCAGCGCCCGGATCGCGCCCAGGGTGAGCAGGAACAGCCGCCGGGCCGGCTCCCCCTCCTCCGGCGTGAGCCGCTCGGCGGTCTCGGCGACGGCGCTGGCGGCCGTGTAGCGGGGGTAGTCGTCGAGAAACCTGCCCCCGTGCAGCGCGATCGCCTCCACCTGGGTGATCGTCAGCAGGCTGCCGCCCGGGCGCGGGGTGACCGGGGCGGCCAGCTGCAGCTCCACGTGACCGAACGGCTCCAGCCGGGCGCCGAACCTCGAGGTGGTCCGCCGCACGCCCCGGGCCACCGCCCGTACCCGGCCGTGCCGGCGGGTCAGCAGGGTGATGATCCGGTCGGACTCGCCGAGCTTCTGGGTCCGCAACACCACCGCGTCGTCGCGGTAGAGCTGTCTGCGGTAGCCGGCCACGCGGCCATTGTCCACGCCGCCGGCCTCAGAAGCCGAGCCGGCGCAGCTGTCGCGGGTCGCGCTGCCACTCCTTCGCGACCCGCACGTGCAGGTCCAGGTAGACCCGGGTGCCGAGCAGCTCCTCGATGCTGGCGCGCGCCCGGGTGCCGACGTCGCGCAGCCGGCTGCCCCGCCGCCCGATGACGATCGCCTTCTGGCTGGGCCGCTCCACGTACACGTCGGCGTAGATCCTCGTCAGGTCGCCCTCGCGCTGGATCTCCTCGACCAGCACCGCGATCGAGTGCGGCAGCTCGTCCCGTACCCCCTCCAGCGCCGCCTCCCGGATCAGCTCGGCGATCATGACGTGCTCCGGCTGCTCCGTGACCATGTCGTCGGGGTACAGCTGGGGCGACTCCGGCAGGTACCGGATCATCACGTCGACCAGGGTGGAGACCTGGAAGCCGGTGACCGCGCTGACCGGCACCACCTCCGCGAACTCCCCCAGCTGGGAGACGGCGACCAGCTGCTCGGCCAGCCGGGCGGGGCCGACCAGGTCCGACTTGGTCACCACGGCGATGACGGTGGCGCGCAGCCGGGCGATCTCCCCGCTGATGAACCGGTCGCCCGGGCCGACCCGTTCGTTGGCGGGGATGCACAGCCCGATCACGTCGACCTCGCTCCAGGTCTGCCGCACCAGGTCGTTGAGCCGCTGTCCCAGCAGGGTGCGCGGCTTGTGCATCCCCGGCGTGTCCACCAGCACCAGCTGGGCGTCGGGCCGGTGCAGCACGCCGCGGATGACGTGCCGGGTGGTCTGCGGCCTGGTCGAGGTGATGGCGATCTTCTGGCCGATGATGGCGTTGGTGAGCGTGGACTTCCCCGCGTTGGGGCGGCCCACGAAGCAGGCGAAGCCGGCGCGGTAGGTGCCGGCATCCGCACCCGGCGACTGCGGCTGTTCGCCCACCGCGCTCCTCAGCTCGGGACCGTGGCCAGCACCCGGCCGTCCGGTCCGGCCAGGTGGATCGGCACCTCCGGGCCCAGGTCGCGCACTGCCGCCCGACCGGCCGCGTCCACCGTCGAGGCCTCGGTCACCACCGCCGCCGCCTCCAGCCGGGAGGCGCCGGCGGCGACCGCGGAGGCGACCGCCAGCTGTAGGGCGGTCAGGGACAGCGAGGGGAGGCGGACGGTCGCGGCCGCGTACGTGCGGCCGTCCCGGTCCCGCACCGCCGCGCCCTCCACCGCATTGATCCTCGCCCGGGCGGCCCGGGCGAGCGTGACCAGCTTGGCGTCCTCCTCGTCCAGCTCCTCCGCTGCCATGCTCACCTGCCCTCCGTGCTGGCGTTGCCGACGTGCGCCGGCTGCTCGGTGCGGCGCACCAGGACGGTCTGGATCCGGTTGCGCCGGCCGGTGGTGCCCTCGGCCACCAGCCGCAACCCGTTCACGGTAGCGGTCGCGCCGGGGATCGGCACGCGGCCCAGCACCTGCGCCATCAGCCCGGCCACCGTCTCCACGTCCTCGGCGGGCAGCTCGACGTCGAACAGCTCGCCCAGGTCCTCGATCGGCAGCCGCGCCGAGACCCGGACCGACCCGTCGGGCAGCGGCTGCACCGGGGGCAGCTCGACGTCGTACTCGTCGGTGATCTCGCCGACGATCTCCTCCAGGATGTCCTCGATGGTCACCAGCCCGGCGGTGCCGCCGTACTCGTCGACCACGATCGCCATGTGCACCCGGGCGGCGCGCATCTCCGACAGCAGGTCGTCGACCGGCTTGGAGACCGGCACGAACAACGCCTTGCGCATGACCTGGTCGACCCGGACCGAGTCGGCCAGCGTCGGGTCGCCGCCGACGGTGCGGCGGGCGAGGTCCTTGAGGTAGACCACGCCGAGCACGTCGTCCACGCTGGCGCCGATCACCGGGATCCGGGAGAAGCCGGAGCGCAGCGCCAGCGCCAGCCCCTGGCGCAGGCTCTTGTGCGCCTCGATCCACACCATCTCGGTCCGGGGGACCATCACCTCGCGCGCGACGGTGTCACCCAGCCGGAACACCGAGTTGATCATCTCGCGCTCGCCGCGTTCCACGGCCCCCCGCTGCTCGGCGAGGTCAACCAGCTCGCGCAGCTCCACGGTCATGTCCGCCTCGCCGTTGTCCGGCGTGGCGAACGGCCCGTCCCGTTGGACCCGGCCGGCGGTCAGCGCCCGCGCGACCACTCCCAGCAGCCAGGTCAGCGGCCGCAGCAGCCGGCCGAGCCAGAGCACCGCCGGCGCCGTCAGGCGCCCCACGAGGTACGCGTGGCGGCGTCCCAGCAGCCGGGGACCGGCGCCCACGACGACGAACCCGACCGCCGTCATGGCCGCGACGGTGAGCACCACCGCGCCCACGCCCAGCGCCGCCACCGCCACCAGCACGACCAGGGCCGTGGCGGTCACCTCGCACGCGACCCTGATCATCACCATCAGGCTGCGGTACCGGGTGCGGTCCGCGGCGACCTTCTGCAGCGCGACCGCCCCCCAGGGGACCGGCCGCTCGGCCCGCCGACCACCGACCTCGCCGTTGACCCGGCCCCCGGCCAGGGCGGTGGCCCGCGCCAGTGAGATCGCGCCCAGGGCGGTGTCCACGGTGGTCGCCAGCCCGCCCAGGAGAATCAGACCACAGGCCCAGATCAGCAGCGCACCCGTGGGTAAGCTCCCGATCCCGTCCATCACCTATCCCGCGCGTGCGAGCCGCCAGCTTCGCAGCAGGCGGTCCTGCAGCGTGAACATCTCACGCTCCTCCTCGGGCTCGACGTGGTCGTAGCCGAGGAGGTGCAGCACGCCGTGGACCGTCAGCAGCTCCAGCTCGTCCCGCACCGAGTGGCCGGCCGCGCGTGCCTGCCGGCGCGCCACCTCCGGGCACAGGACGATGTCGCCCAGCAGCGTCGGCTCGCCGCCGTCCTCCCTCGGCCCGCGATCCACCCCGCCCTCGTCCATGGGGAACGCGAGCACGTCAGTGGGCCCCTCACCGCCCATCCAGCGGCGGTTGAGCTCGCTCATGTACTCCTCGTCGACCAGCAGCACCGACAGCTCCGCCAGCGGGCTCACACCGGTCTCCGCCAGGGCGTGGCGGGCCACCGCCAGAATCGCCTCGGTGTCCACCTCGACGCCGGACTCGTTGACGATCTCTACGGACAATCCCGACTCCCCATCGCGTGCCATCCGCGGTCACCGGCGCCGGCCGGCCCGCCGGCCGGGCACCCGTTCCGACTGGGACTGCTGCTGGGCGTCCCACCTCGCGTAGGCGTCCACGATGTCGCTGACCAGCTGGTGCCGCACGACGTCGTGGCTGGTGAGCCGGGCGAAGTGGACGTCGTCGAGACCGGCGAGGATCTCCTGCACGACGCGCAGCCCGCTGACGGCACCACCGGGCAGGTCGACCTGCGTGATGTCGCCGGTCACCACGATCTTGGACCCGAACCCCAGCCGGGTCAGGAACATCTTCATCTGCTCGGCGGTGGTGTTCTGGGCCTCGTCGAGGATGATGAACGCGTCGTTGAGGGTCCGACCGCGCATGTACGCCAGCGGGGCGACCTCGATCGTCCCGCTCTGGATCAGGCGGGGGATCGAGTCCGGGTCGACCATGTCGTGGAGCGCGTCGTACAGCGGGCGCAGGTACGGGTCGATCTTCTCGTACAGCGTTCCGGGCAGGTAGCCCAGCCGCTCGCCCGCCTCGACGGCCGGGCGGGTCAGGATGATCCGCGTGACCTGCTTGGCCTGCAGCGCCTGCACCGCCTTGGCCATCGCCAGGTAGGTCTTCCCGGTGCCGGCCGGGCCGATCGCGAACACGATCGTGTGCTGGTCGATCGCGTCGACGTAGCGCCGCTGGCCCAGGGTCTTGGGCCGGATGGTGCGGCCCCGGCGGGACAGGATGTTGAGCGTCAGCACGTCCGCCGGCCGCTCCGCCACGCCCTGCTGCAGCATGCCGACCGTGCGGCGGACGCTGTCGGCGGTCAGCGTCTCGCCCCGCTCGATCAGCTCCAGCAGCTCCGCGAAGATCCGCTCGGTGAGCGCGTTGTCCGCCGCCGACCCGGTGATCGTGATCTCGTTACCCCGTACCAGCACGTCGCTGGCGACCGACTGTTCGACGAGCTTGAGGATCTCGTCCTTGGCGCCCAGCAGGTTGACCATGACCTGCGGGTCGTCGACCGTAATCGTGGTCTGTGCCGGGTTGTGCGGTCTGCCTCCGACCCGGGGGCTGTCATCGGTAACTGTCATGTTCCGGCCGTACGGCCTTCGCCACCCACTTTCGTGTCTGTGGATCTGTGGACACTCAATCTTAGCGGGTCCGACGGGCCGGCTGGAGCGTCGAACAGCCGAGTCCCGGGCGGAGGCCACCGGTCTCAGGCGGAGATCATCGGGCCGAGCGGGCGGCCGCCCAGCACGTGTACGTGCACGTGGAAGACCTCCTGCCCGGAGTGCGGTCCGGTGTTCACGATCGTCCGGTACCCGTCGCTGAGCCCCTCGGCCTGCGCCACCCGGGCCGCCGCGGCGAACAGCTGGCCGGCGAGCCCCGGGTCGGCCGCGGTGAGGTCGGCGAGGTCGCGGTAGTGGGCCTTCGGGATCACCAGCACGTGCACGGGCGCCTTGGGCGCGATGTCGCGGAACGCCACCGTCGTGTCGGTCTCCTCGACCACGGTGGCGGGCAGCTCCTTCGCGGCGATCTTGCAGAACACGCAGTCGTCCACGCGGGCATCGTACGGGACCGCCCCGGCCCGCAGGCGGCGGTACGGCCGCCGGGTGGCCGTACCGCCGGAGTCCACCAGCTCTCCGGCACGGTGACGGGCGCGGGCGCCGCACCCGGCGCCGTGACGGGTGCGGTGCCCGGTCCACCACGCGCGCCGGTGCCGCGAGCGGGGCGGCCGGTGGGCCGACCGGCGCCCGGCGCCGAGACGGCTGCGGTGGCGGCAAGGGCTACCAGCGCCCGAGGCGGGCGCTGAGCACCGCCAGGGCCGCGGGACCGGCGGTGGAGGTCCGCAGCACGGTCGACCCCAGCCGTACCGGCACCGCGCCGGCGCCCTCGAACGCGGCCAGCTCGGCCGGTGTCAGCCCGCCCTCCGGTCCGACCACCAGCAGCACCTCGCCGGCGTCCGGCAGCGGTACGGTCGTCAGGCGGGACTCCGCCGAGCCGTCCAGCACCAGCGCGACGGTCGCGTCCCGGATCCGCGCGACCACGTCGTCGGTCGACGCCGGCGCCGCCACTCTCGGCAGCCGGGAGCGCCGGGACTGCTTCGCCGCCTCCCGGGCGGTCGCCACCCAGCGGTACCAGGCACGCTCGCCCCGCTCCCCCTGCCAGCGGACCACCGACCGGGCCGCCGCCCACGGGACGACCTCGTCGACCCCGACCTCGGTCATCGCCTGGACCGCCAGCTCGGACCGGTCCGCCTTGGCGAGGGCCTGCACCACCACGAACCGGTGCGGCGGTGGCGGCTCGTGATGCCGTCCGGTGATCGACAGCTCCAGCGTGCTGCGCCCGACCCCGGTGACGGTCGCCTCGGCGGTGCCGCCCCGGCCGTCGGACAGCAGCAGCTTCTCCCCCACGCGCATCCGGCGCACGGTCGCCGCATGGTGTCCCTCGGGGCCGGCGAGCGTGGCCCGGTCGCCGTCCGGCAGCGCGTCAACGAGGAACAGCGGCGCGGTCACCGGGCAGCTCCACCGGCGTCAGTGGCCGTTGAAGGCGTCGCGCACACGGGAGAAGAAGCCGCCCTGCTTGGTCAGCTGAGCCACCTCCTCGCCCCGGGAGCGGGCGAACTCCCGCAGCAGCCGCTCCTGCTCGGCGGTCAGCTTGGTGGGGGTGCGCACGTCCAGGTGCACGTACAGGTCGCCGCGGCCGGTGCCACGCAGGTGGGGCACGCCGCACCCGCGCAGCCGCACGGTGGCGCCCGGCTGCGTACCGGGCCGGATCTCCACCTGCTCCTCGCCGTCGAGGGTCTTGATGGTCAGGCGGGTCCCCAGCGCTGCGGCGGTCATCGGCACGGTCACCCGGCAGTGCAGGTCGTCCCCCTGGCGGGAGAAGATGTCGTGCGGCCGCTCGTGGATCTCGACGTACAGGTCGCCCGGCGGGCCGCCGCCCGGGCCGACCTCGCCCTTGCCGGCCAGCCGGATCCGCATGCCGTCCTCGACGCCGGGCGGGATCTTCACGGTCAGGGACCGCCGCGCCCGGACCCGGCCGTCGCCGGCGCAGGTGGGGCATGGGTGCGGGATGACGGTGCCGGTGGCCTGGCACGCCACGCACGGTCGGGACGTGACCACCTGGCCGAGGAAGGTCCGCTGCACCGACTGCACCTGTCCGGTGCCGCCGCAGATCTCGCACACCGCCGGCTGGGTGCCCTTCGCCGTCCCCGCACCGCCGCACGTGTCGCACAGCACCGCGGTGTCGATGACCACCGGCGCCTCCACGCCGAAGGCGGTCTCCTCGAGGTCCAGCTCCAGGCGCAGGACCGCGTCCGTGCCCGGCCGGGTCCGAGGCCGCGGGCCCCGGGTGCCCGCGGTGGCGGTGCCGAAGAAGGCGTCCATGATGTCCTGGAAGCCCGCGAACGGTCCGGCCGTGGCGCCGGCGTCCATGCCGCCACCGGGCGCGTACGGGTCGCCGCCGAGGTCGACGATCTGGCGCTTCTGGGGGTCCGAGAGGACCTCGTACGCCCTGTTGATCTCTTTGAACTTCTCGGCGGCCTCGGGGTCCGGGTTGACGTCGGGATGGTACTTGCGGGCCAGGCGCCGGTAGGCGCGCTTGATGTCCTCGGCGGTAGCGTCCCGGGGCACCCCGAGGATCGCGTAGTAGTCCCTGGCCACTGTGTCCCGTGTCCTCATCGGTTTACGTCACCCGTGGTGGCGCTCAGTTGTGCGTCAGCAGCTCGCCTACGTAGCGTGCCACGGCCCGCACCGTGGCGATCGTGCTGGGGTAGTCCATGCGGGTCGGCCCGACCACGCCGAGTCCTCCGACGACCGTGTCACCCGGGCCGTAGCCGGTGCTCACCACCGACGCGGAGTGCAGGTCGGCGATCTCGTTCTCGTCGCCGATCCGCACCCGCGGCTCGCCGTTGTTGTCGTCCACGTGCCCGATGAGCTTGAGCAGGACGACCTGCTCCTCCAGGGCCTCCAGCACGCTGCGCAGCGTGCCCTTGAAGTCGGCCCAACCGCGGGCCAGGTTGGCCGTGCCCGCCATCGCGACCCGCTCCTCCCGCCGCTCCACCAGCGTCTCCAGCAGCACCGACGCCAGCGACGTCATGGCCGGCCGCAGCAGCGGTGCCACCTCGTCCACCAGGGACTGCACCAGGCCCGCCGCCTCGCTGAGCGGCCTGCCGCCGAGCTTGGCGTTGACCGCCCCGCGCAGCTCCAGGATGTCGTCGCCGGCGGTCGGGCCGGGGAGCTCCACGATCCGCTGTTCGACCCGCCCGGTGTCGGTGATGACCACCAGCATGAGGCGGGTGGTGGAGATCGGTACCAGCTCCAGGTGCCGGACCGAGGAGCGGGTCAGGCTCGGGTACTGCACCACCGCGACCTGGCGGGTCAGTTGCGCGAGCAGCCGCACGGTCCGGTACACCACGTCGTCGAGGTCCACGGCGCCGGCGAGGAACCGCTCGATCGCCCGGCGCTCGGCCGGGGACAGCGGCTTGATGCGCGACAGCCGGTCGACGAACAGCCGGTACCCGCGGTTGGTCGGCACCCTTCCGGCGCTGGTGTGCGGCTGCCGGATGTACCCCTCCTCCTCCAGCACCGCCATGTCGTTGCGGATCGTGGCGGGCGATACGTTGAGGTTGTGCCGTTCGACCAGGGCCCGGCTGCTGACCGGCTCTTCGGTCGCGACGTAGTCCTCGACGATCGCCTTCAGCACCTCCAGCTTCCGCTCGTCAAGTCCCATGCCGCCACCTCGCCCTGGCACTCAGCCACGATGAGTGCCAGTCTAGCGCCGCTGGCACGGTCGTCGCGATGATGAGTTTGCCGTTCGCGAGGCCGGACCCGGCGAGAATTACGGCGATTGTCGGCATTAGCCGGGCCCCGCCTTCTAACGTGAGGCCCATGACCACTCCACCGCCACCCCCTCCACCGACGCCCCCGCCACCGGCGGCCGGCGGCCCGCCCGGTTACTCCTCGGCGGAGGAGAAGACCTGGGCGCTGGTGGCCCACTTCGGTGGCGCGGCCGGCATGCTGATCATCAGCGCGGCCGGTGGCTGGATCGCCCCCCTGGTGGTGCTGGTGGCCAAGGGCAACCAGTCACCGGTCGTCCGGGAGCACGCCATCCAGGCCCTCAACTTCCAGCTCACCTGGTCGGTCGTGGGCGTCATCGGCTACCTGACCATGTGCATCGCGATCGGCTGGGTGATCGCGCCCGTGGCGGCGGTGGTCGGGATCGTGTTCGGCGTCATCGCCGGCATCCGCGCCAACGACGGGCAGCTGTACCGGTACCCGGCCAGCGTCACGATGGTCAAGTGACGCGGGCGGGTGACCCGCGGGCCCGCCCGCGCGGTGGGCGCCCCGGCCTCAGTCCAGGAGCATCCGGGTCACGGTGTCGGCCAGCAACCTGCCCCGCAGCGTGAGCACCGCCCGACCGGACCGGTACGGCGCCTCCGCCAGGAGGCCCTCGCTCAGCGCGCGCTCGACCGCCGGGCGCGGCAGCCTCCCCAGCGGCAGCCCCTCGGCCAGCCGTAGCCCCAGCATGATCTCCTCGGTGCGGCGCTGGTCGTCGGTGAGCACCTCCCGCGCCGCCGCCGGCGACCTGCCCGCCGCCAGCCGGTCGGCGTACGTCGACGGGTGCGTGACGTTCCACCACCGCACCCCGCCGACGTGGCTGTGGGCGCCCGGCCCCAGCCCCCACCAGTCGCCGCCGGTCCAGTAGAGGAGGTTGTGGCGGCAGCGCGCCTGTGGCGACCGCGCCCAGTTGGAGATCTCGTACCAGGAGAACCCGGCCGCCGACAGGATCTCCTCGGCCGCCAGGTACCGGTCGGCCGCCACGTCGTCGTCGGGCGCCGGCACCTCGCCGCGGCGCACCCGGGCGGCCAGGGCGGTGCCCTCCTCCACCACCAGCGCGTAGGCGCTGACGTGGTCCACGCCGGCGTCGACGGCCGCGCGCAGCGAGGCGGCGAAGTCCTCCGGCCGCTCCCCGGGGGTGCCGTAGATGAGGTCCAGGTTGACGTGCGCGAAGCCGGCCTCCCGCGCCTCCTGCGCCGCCTCCACCGCCCGGCCGGGGGTGTGCCGGCGGTCGAGCACCGCCAGCACGTGCGGGGCGGTCGACTGCATGCCCAGCGACACCCGGGTGAACCCGGCCGCCCGCAGGCGCCGGAGGCTGCCGAGGTCGACCGACTCGGGGTTGGCCTCCGTGGTCACCTCCGCGTCGGCGGCCAGCCCGAACGCGGCGTCGATCGCGGCCAGGATCCGCCCCAGGTCGTCGGGGTCCAGCAGGGTGGGCGTGCCGCCGCCGAAGAACACCGTCTCCACCTTCGGCATGCCCGCGCCCAGCACCCGGGTGGCCAGCTCGAGCTCCCGCAGGACCAGGTCCGGGTACGTCCGGCGGGTCACCCCGCCGCGCAGCTCGGCGGCGGTGTAGGTGTTGAAGTCGCAGTAGCCGCACCGGCTGGCGCAGAACGGGACGTGGACGTAGACGCCGAAGCCGCGACGGCCGGCCGCCGCCAGTGCCGCCTCCGGCAGCGAGCCGTCGGCGGGTGCGGGCTGTCCGTCGGGCAGTCTCACTGGTCTAGTCTGCCGACATGCCTGCCGAGCCGTCACCGTCCCCACCGAGGGTCGCCGTCGCCACGTCCGGCGCGGTGCGCACGCTGACCCTCGACAGCCCGCACAACCGCAACGCCCTGTCCACGCCGCTGATGGACCAGCTCAGCCGCGAGCTGTCCGCCGCCGCCGAGGACGACTCGGTGCGGGTGGTGGTCCTCAGCCACACCGGGCCGGTGTTCTGCTCCGGCGTCGACCTGGCCGAATCCGAGGCGGCCCGCAGGCAGGGCACGATGCCGGCGGCCGGGCTCGCGGATCTGCTCGCCCAGGTGTGGGAGTTCCCCAAACCGGTGGTGGCGCGGGTGGGTGGCCCGGCGCGCGCGGGCGGGCTGGGGTTGATCGCCGCGGCCGACATCGCCCTGTGCGCCGAGGACGCGACCTTCGCCTTCACGGAGGTGCGGCTGGGGGTGGTCCCGGCTGTGATCTCCGCCACGGTGCTGCGGCGCATGGACCCGCGCTCGGCGGCGCGGCTGTTCCTCACCGGTGAGGTGTTCGACGGTGCCCGCGCGGCCCGGGCCGGCCTGGTCACCGAGGCGGTGCCGGCGGCGGAGCTGGACGCAGCCGTCGCCGAGGTCTGTGCGGCCCTGCTGCGCGGCGCACCGGCCGCGGTGGCCGGCGCCAAGCGGCTGCTGCGGCGCCAGCCGCCGGCCAGCGTCGCCGAGGACCTGGCGGAGATGTCGGCGCTGTCGGTGGAGTACTTCCACTCCGAGGACGCCCGGGAGGGCATCGCCGCGTTCCGCGAAAAGCGGAACCCGCGGTGGGTACCGGCCGACGGTTAAGCTGTCGCCCGTGCGGGACGGCGTGCCAGCGACACGGGGAGGAGCAGGGCGCGTGGTCGCCACAGCCGCCGCGCTGGTGCTGCTGGTCGGGCTGATCTACGGGGTCGGGCAGCGGTCCCGGCCCGAACCCGGCGCGGTCGGTCACGGGTGTGTGGTGGAGGCGGGTGGAACCGTCCACCTCGACCAGGAGCAGATGGCCAACGCGGCCACCATCGCGGCGGTGGGGACCAGGCTGGACATGCCCGAGCGCGCAGTCGTGGTGGCCATCGCCACCGCCCTGCAGGAGTCGAAGCTGCGCAACCTCCCCCACCTCGGCGCCGCCAACGACCACGACTCCATCGGACTGTTCCAGCAGCGGCCCAGCCAGGGGTGGGGCACCGAGGAGCAGCTCCTGGACCCGCGGTACGCCGCCGAGCGCTTCTACCTGGCGCTCAGCCAGGTGCCGGGGTGGGAACGGATGCGGCTGACCGACGCCGCCCAGCGGGTGCAGCGCTCGGCGTTCCCGGAGGCGTACCAGCAGTGGGAGAAGGACGCCACCGTCCTCGCCACCGCGCTGCTCGGCCGGGCCAGCGGTGCGGTCACCTGCAGCGGCGTGGCGCGGGCGCAGCCGCGCGGCGCGGAGGCGGCCGCCGCGGTACGCGAGCACCTGCACCGCGACTGGGGTGACGTGGCCGCGGTCGCGGTGGGACTGGACGGTCTGGGACTGTCCGTCGCGGCCGGCGACCACACCGCCGGCTGGCGGTACGCGCACTGGCTGGTCGCCCACGCCGGGTCGCTCGGCATCGCCCGGGTCCACTTCGGTGAGCTGGAGTGGCGCCTGACCGCCGGCGGATGGGAGCGGGCGGCCGCCCTGACCGACCGCGCCGTGGTGGCCGAGGTGGTGCCGGAAGCGTGAGGACGTGACCGGCGGCCCGCGCGGGCCGCCGGTCAGCCGGCCCGCTGGCGCGGGCAGCGGCGAGCGGACCCGTGACCCTGGACGGTCAGCCACGCGTACGGGAGCCGCCGGCCTCGCTGGTGGCCAGGGCGGCGACGAACGCCTCCTGCGGTACCTCCACCCGGCCGACCATCTTCATCCGCTTCTTGCCCTCCTTCTGGCGCTCCAGCAGCTTGCGCTTGCGGGTGATGTCGCCCCCGTAGCACTTGGCCAGGACGTCCTTCCGGAGGGCGCGGATGGTCTCGCGGGCGATGACCCGGCTGCCGATCGCGGCCTGGATCGGCACCTCGAACTGCTGCCGGGGGATGAGCGACCGCAGCTTCTCGGTCATCGCCGCCCCGTACTTGTACGCCCGGTCGCGGTGGACGATCGCGCTGAACGCGTCCACCACCTGGCCCTGCAGCAGGATGTCCACCTTGACCAGGTCGGCCGCCTGCTCGCCGCTGGGCTCGTAGTCGAGGCTCGCGTACCCGCGGGTACGGCTCTTCAGCTGGTCGAAGAAGTCGTAGATCACCTCGGCCAGCGGCAGCGTGTAGCGCAGCTCGACCCGGTCGGCGGACAGGTAGTCCATGCCCAGCAGCGTGCCGCGCCGGCCCTGGCACAGCTCCATCACCGCACCGATGTAGTCCGCCGGCGTGAGGACCGTGGCCTTCACCACCGGCTCGTACACCGTGGCCACCTTGCCGGTGGGGAACTCGCTCGGGTTGGTCACGACGTGCTCGGTCCCGTCGTCGAGGACCACCCGGTACACCACGTTGGGCGCGGTGGAGATCAGGTCGAGGTCGAACTCGCGCTCCAGCCGCTCGCGGACGATCTCCAGATGGAGCAGGCCGAGGAACCCGCAGCGGAAGCCGAACCCGAGCGCGGCGCTGGTCTCCGGCTCGTACGTGAGGGCCGCGTCGTTGAGCTTGAGCTTGTCCAGCGCGTCCCGCAGCGCCGGGTAGTCGGACCCGTCGATCGGGTAGAGCCCCGCGTAGACCATCGGCTTCGGGTCCGCGTACCCGGGCAGCGGCTCGGACGCCGGCCGCGTGGTGACGGTCACCGTGTCCCCGACCCGCGACTGGCGAACGTCCTTGACGCCGGTGATGAGGTAGCCCACCTCGCCCACGCCGAGCCCGGGCGCCCGCACGGGTTCCGGGGAGATCACGCCGATCTCCAGCAGCTCGTGCGTGGCGCCGGTGGACATCATCAGGATCCGGTCGCGGGGCTCGATCCGCCCGTCCACGACGCGGACGTACGTGACCACGCCGCGGTAGACGTCGTACACCGAGTCGAAGATCAGCGCGCGGGCGGGCGCGGTCAGGTCGCCGGTGGGCGGTGGCACCCTGGCGACGATCTCGTCCAGGAGCCGCTCCACCCCTTCCCCGGTCTTGCCCGACACCCGCAGGCAGTCGGCCGGGTCCACCCCGAGCAGGTGCGCGAGCTGCTCGGCGTGCCGGTCGGGGTCGGCCTGCGGCAGGTCGATCTTGTTGAGCACGGGGATGATCTGCAGGTCGTGCTCCATGGCCAGGTAGAGGTTGGCCAGGGTCTGCGCCTCGACCCCCTGGGCGGCGTCCACGAGCAGGATCGCGCCCTCGCACGCGGCCAGGGAACGCGACACCTCGTAGGTGAAGTCCACGTGGCCGGGCGTGTCGATCATGTTGAGGACGTACCGGCCCCGCCACGGCATCCGGACGGCCTGGCTCTTGATGGTGATGCCGCGCTCGCGCTCGATGTCCATGCGGTCCAGGTACTGGTCGCGCATGGTGCGCTCGTCCACGACCCCGGTCAGCTGCAACATCCGGTCGGCCAGCGTCGACTTGCCGTGGTCGATGTGCGCGATGATGCAGAAGTTGCGGATGAGCTCGGGGTCCGTGGTGCCCGGGCCGCTGGGCACGTCCGGCGCGGTGGAGGCGTCTCGCGTGTCAGGCACGGTGGTCCGTTCGGGGTCGGTCGACTGACGCTCCTATCGTCCCATGCCGGCGTCGGGCACCTCGCCGACACGGTGGTCCACGGTGCTGGTATCGTGTCCGGTTGCACGCTGGGCGTACCCGGACGGTCCCAGCGCAACCCGGACCAACCCGATCAAGACGAGGCTGTCGCGTGGCGAACATCAAGTCGCAGATCAAGCGCATCCGGCAGAACGAGAAGCGCCGGCTGCGGAACAAGTCTGTCAAGTCGGCGCTGAAGACGGCGATCCGCAAGTTCCACGCTGCGCTGGAGTCCGGGGACCGCGAGCTGGCCACGACGCTGGCGCGGGACGCGTCCCGCAAGCTGGACAAGGCGGTCAGCAAGGGCGTCATCCACAAGAACCAGGCGGCCAACAAGAAGTCGGCGATCGCCAAGAAGCTGCAGGCGGTGACGAGCCAGTCGAGCGAGGGCTGACGACCACCGCGGTCGCGGCCGACGGAGGCTGCGGGCTGGCGACGGTGCGGCCGACGAGCGCCTGTCCGGTCGCCACGATCGCGGGCGACCGGGGAGCCGTCCCGCTGCCGCCGCGTCCCTGTGAGCCGACGCTCGCGCGTCCCGCGGCGCGGCGCTCGCCGCATCCCGCGGTCCGGCGCCCACGCGTCGTGGCCGGCCGGCCCCGGACCGGCCGGCGCGCCCGTTGGCCGGCCGGGCTGACCGAGGCGCCCGCTAGCCGGCTCCGGACCGGGCCCGGGCGAGCTCGAGGATCGCCCGCTCCAGCGCGTACGCGCTGTCCTCGGCGCCCCCTTTGACCGCGGCGTTGACGTCCGCGGCCACCCGCATCGCCGTGACCAGCCCCTGCGGCGTCCAGCCCCGCGCCTGCCGCTGCGCCCGCTCCACCTTCCACGGCGGCATCCCCAGCGCGCTCGCCAGCTGGTGCGGGCGCCCCCGGCCGGCGGCCGCGACCCGCCCGACGGTGCGGACCCCGTCGGCGAGCGCGTCGGCGATCGGGACCGGGTTCACTCCGATCTGGAGGGCCCAGCGCAGCGCCTCCAGCGCACCGGCGACGTCGCCGGCCATCACCGCGTCGGCGACCGTGAACCCGCTGACCTCCGCCCGGCCGCGGTAGTACCGGGCGACCGTGGCGGCGTCCAGCCGCCCACCGGTGTCGGCCACGAGCTGGGCGCACGCGGCCGCCAGCTCACGCAGGTCGCCACCGACCGCCGCCAGCAGCGCCTCCGCCGCGTCGTCCGGGCACCGGCCGCCGAGCCGGCGGACCTCCGCCTGGATGAACTCCACCCGCTCCCGGTGCCGGGTGAGGCGGGCCGCGGACACGACCTCGGCCCCGTGGCGCCGCAGGCCGTCGGCGAGCGCCCTACCCTTCGCGCCGCCGGCGTGCGTCACCACCAGGGTCACGTCCGGCTGGGGGTGCGCGGCGTACCCCAGCAGCGCCTCGGCCAGGTCCTTGCGGGCGTCCTGGGCACCGCGGACGACCAGCACCCGCGAACCGCCGAACAGGGACGGGCTCAGCAGCGACGCGACCTCGCCGCCGGACAGCGCGGTGGCCTCGTGGTCGTGGACCTCCACGCCGGGATCGGCGGCCCGGGCGGCCGCCACCGCGGCCTCCACGGCCCGGGCGACGAGCAGCTCCTCGTCGCCCAGCACGAGCACGATGCGGCCGGAGCTCGACACGCCGCCCATCCTCGCACGCGCCTGCGACGCCGCAGGGTGCGGCGCGTCGCGGTCCCGCCCACCAAGCCCCGGGCGGTTCCGCGGCGGCACGACGCCGAGGGCCGTGACCGCCGGAGGTCCGCCCCCGGACCGCGACGGCCAGCCCGCCCTGGTGGCGTACCACGGCCACGTCGCCGTCGACGTCGGTGCGCACCACCCGGGCACCGTCGGCCCGCAGCCGCGCGAGCACCCGCGGGTGCGGGTGGCCGTACGGGTTGTCCTCCCCCACGGTCACGACCACCACCGCCGGGGTGGTCGCGTCCAGGAACGACGGATCCTGGTACCCCGACCCGTGGTGCGGCAACTTGAGCACGTCGACGTCGACCGTCCCGGCCCCGGCGCGGGCGAGCAGGGCGCGCTGCAGCTCGGTCTCGGCGTCCCCGGCCAGCAGCATCCGCACCCCGTCGACCTCGACGACGAGGACGACGGAGTTGTTGTTGGCGTCCGACCGGGTGCCGGTCAGCCGGGCGGGCGGACCGACGACCCGCAGCGCCATCTCCCCCACCCGGTACGCGTCGCCGACCCGGGCCACCCGCACCGGCGCGCCCGAGTCCGCGGCGGCCCGCTCCACCAGCTCGCGCCCCGGCTCGGGGCTCGGCCACGGTGAGACGAGGACCGCCGACACGTCACGGCGCCGGAACACGCCCTCGACCCCGCCGACGTGGTCGGCGTGGAAGTGGCTGGCCACGAACAGCGGGATTCGTCGGACCCCGAGGTCGCGCAGGCACCGGTCGGCCGCGGTGGGGTCCGGCCCGGCGTCCACCACCACCGCGGCACCGCCCCCGGCGGGCAGCACCAGCATGTCGCCCTGCCCCACCGCACACGCCACCAGCAGCGCGTCGCGGGGCGGCCAGCCGCCGGCGACCACCGCCACCGGCAGGGCGCCCACCACGGCGGCGACGGCCGCGACCGCCACCGCACGCCGCACTGCCGGCAGCCGCCAGCCCAGCAGCAGCGCCACGGTCAGCGCCGCGAGCAGGAGGGCACCGGCCCACCCGGCCGGCCACGACACCACCGCCCCGGGAACGCCCGCCCCGACCCTGGCCACCAGGACCAGCCAGCGCGCCGGCCAGCTGCCCAGCCAGGCGAGGAACCCGGCCGCGTCCGGCCACACCGGTGACGCCGCCGCGGCCAGCACGCCGGCGAGCGTGGCGGGCACGACCGCCGGCGCGGCGGCGAGGTTGGCGGCGACCGAGACCAGGCTGATGGTGCCGGACAGGCCGGCGATGAGCGGGGACACCGCGACCTGGGCGGCCAGCGGGACCGCGAGCGCCTCGGCCAGGCCCGCGGGTACGCCCCGTCGGCGCAGCGCGTCCCGCCACCCGGGGGCCAGCAGCAGCAACCCGGCGGTGGCGATGACCGACAGCGCGAACCCGGCATCGCCGGCGAGCTCCGGGTCGACCACCACGAGCACCGTGACCGCCGCTCCGAGCGCCGGGACGGCGGCCCGGGACCGGCCGGTGGCCAGCGCGGCGAGCGCGATCAGGGCCATGGCGCCGGCGCGCACCACCGACGGGCTCGCCTGGCAGAGCACGATGTACCCGAGCAGTGTCGCCGCGCTGGCGGCGGCCACCAGCCACGGCGGCGCCCGGACCAGGCGGGCCAGGAGGAGCACGAAGCCCGCGACGATCGCGCAGTTGGTGCCGCTCACCGCCACCAGGTGCGTCATGCCGGTGAGGTAGAAGTCCTCCCGGACGGCGGGGTCCAGCTCGCTGACGTCCCCCACCGCGATGCCGGGCAGCAGCCCGCCCGGCTCGTCGGGCAGCGGCGCGCACGCCTCCGCCAGGCCGGCCCGCAGCCGGGCGGCGGCCCGCTGGATCCACGGCGGGTCGCCACGCGGTACCGGCGGGCCGTCGGCCGACAGCACCGCCGCGGTCAGGTCGCCGCCGCGCGGGGGCGCCAGTCGCCCGGTCGCGGCGAGTCGCTGCCCGGGCTGCGCCGTCTCCCATGCCGGATCGTCGGCCAGGACGAGCAGGCGGGCACGCACCCGCACCGCCGGGCCGTCGGCGGGGTCCAGGCGGTCCAGCCACACCGGCACGAGCCAGCCCGGCGACGGACCGCCGGAGGCGAACGGCGACGGCGTGCGCCGCACCGTCACCTCCACGTCCGCGCGCGCACGGGCGGCGGCGGCGTGCGCCACCGGTCCCCCGTCCCGGGCCGCGAGCCGGGCGCCGGTGGCGGCGGCGCCGCAGACCACGCCCAGGCACGCCGCGACCGCCACCGCGGCCCAGGCGCCGGTCCGGCCGACCAGCCGCCACAGCAGCGCCGCCACGACCGCGGCCCCGGCTGCGGCGCCGTACGCGAGCTGAGGGCGGGCGTGCAGGGCGGCGAACGCCGACAGCCAGGTGGCCAGCGCGGTCGCCGCCAGGCGCAGGTCGGGCGGCCGCCCGCCGGCCGGCGCCGGGTCGGCCATCGTCAGACCGTGACCAGCTCGCGCAGCTCGGCGAAGCGCACCTCACCGATGCCGGAGACCTCCCGCAACTGCTCGACCGAGGAGAAGCCGCCGTTGGCCTCCCGCCAGGCGAGGATGCGCTGCGCGAGTGCCGGCCCGATCCCGGGCAGCGTCTCCAGGTCCGCCTGGGTCGCGGTGTTGAGGTTGACCTTCGCCGACTCGCCCGCCGGACCGCTCCCCTCGCCCGGCGGAGGCGGCACGCCGACCGCCACCAGCTCCCCGTCGGCCAGGCGGCGGGCGAGGTTGAGCTGGGACAGGTCCGCCTCCGGCAGTGCGCCGCCGGCCGCGTCCACCGCGTCGGCCACCCGGGCACCGGGCGCCAGGCGTACCAGCCCGGGACGGTGCACCAGCCCGGTCACGGCCACGACGATCTCGGCGGGAGTGGAGGGGGTGGCCACCGGCGCCACCGTGACCACCGGCGACGGAGGCACCGGCTCCACGCGGGGGCGCGACCACCAGGCGAGCGCGGCGGCACCGGCCACCACGACGGCGGCCACCGCGGCGAGCGCCCGCAGCCCTGGCCGGCCCGGATCGAAGGCGGCGGCCGCCAGCCGCGCCAGTGTCGTGGAACCGGCCACCTCGGAGTCGGCCGCACCGGCCCCACCGGAGTCCGCGCCGGACCCGGTCACCACGGAGTCCGCACCGGACCCGGTCACCACGGAGTCGGCACCGGACCCGGTCACACCGGGGTCGCCGGACCGGAACACGCCGCCGCCGGTCAGACCGGCGCCGGCCCCCTCGACACCGGGCGCGCCGACGGTCGTGGCGGTGACCCCTCGTGACGACGGCGCGGGTGTCGCCGGGTCGAGGGAGGAGGTGGAGCCGAGAGAGCCGGGCACGTCGGGTGGGGCGGGTCCGCGCACCGGGGCGAGCCCGGCGCCTTCCGCCGCGACCGACCCGCCGGCCTCCTCGCCCGTCGCCGCGGCGGCCAGGAGACGACTCAACCGCTGTCCCGACGTGGGCGGTGCGCCGGTGACCAGCGTCCGGCGATCGAGGGCCGGCCGTCGCCGGTCACCGGCGCCGGGCGGGCCGGTGACGCTCGGAAGCCGGCCGGTGACACCCGGGAGCCGGTCCGCGACACCGGGGAGCCCGCCGGTGGCACCGGGCAGCACACGTCCTTCCTGGACGATCCCTGGTCCGTACACGGGTCGGCACGTTAGGCCGACCGCGCGGGCCGCCGCCCCGGCCCGCCCCCGGTTGTGGACGGCCACCCCCACTGTGGACAGCAGCCCCGACCCGCCCACGGTGTGGTAGCGGGCACCGGATGTGCCGGTGGCGACGCGGCGCGGGGACTCAGGCGCAGCGGTGGACGACCACCCCGGCCAGGCCCGGGCCGGCGTGTGCGGCGACCACCGCGCCGACCTCGCTGACCCAGTGCCGGCGCACCCGCGGGCCCAGCCGCTTCAGCAGCGCTTCCGTCAGCGCCCGGGCACGCTCCTCGGCCACGAAGTGGTGCACGGCGATGTCCACCTCGCCGTCCCCGGCGGCCGACACCGCCAGGTCCACCAGCCGGTCCAGGGCCCGGGAGGTCGTCCGGACCCGGTCACGCACCGCGATCTCGCCGTCCCGCACGTGCAGGATCGGCTTGACCGACAGGGCGGTGCCCACCAGTGCCGAGGCCGCGCTGATCCGCCCACCGCGGCGCAGGAACTCCAGGGTGTCCACGTAGAAGAAGGTCTCCGTCCGCGCGGCCGCCGCCTTCGCCGCGGCGGCGACCGCGGACAGGTCACCACCGGCGGCGGCGGCCGCGGCCGCCGCCAGGGCGGCGAACCCCAGTCCCATCCCGGTGGACCGGGCGTCCACGACCGCGATCCGCTCCGGGTCCACCTCCGCAGCCGCCAGGACGGCGCCCTCGTACGTGGCGGACAGCTTGGCGGACAGGTGCACCGACACCACACCGGCGGCCCCGTTGGCCAGCGCGGCCCGGTAGCAGCGCGCCAGTCGCTCCGGCGACGGGCGGGAGGTGGTCACCGGCACCCGCCGCGCCGCCAGCGCGGCGGCCACCTCGGCCGGGGTCACCTCGTCGCCCTCGTCGCCCTCGATCCCGCCCATGGCGACCGTCAGCGGCACCACGGTGATGCCGGCGGCCAGCTCCGGCGGCAGGTAGGCGGTCGAGTCGGTCACGACGGCGACGGCCCGGTGCCCAGAGTCACCGGGCCCTCGCCTCCGCGACGCAGGTGCCACCACCTCACGTTAGTCAACCACTTCGGTCACCACGAACGGGGTGCCCTGCATGCAGATGGTGTTCAGGCTCGGATCGGGGTAGCCCCGCACCGTGACCGTCCGGCCGGTGGGCAGCCGCCCACCCTGCCAGACCAGCAGGTACTCCGTACCGCGGAACTCCATGAGCTGACACCCCGACTCCACACCCTCGTACACCCGACCGGTGAGCGTCAGCACCGGCTGTCCGGACGGCGGGCTCACCGTCGGCATCGGCGGCGTCGGCATCGGCGGCTGCGGTGTGTCCGACGGCCGCGGACCGCCCGGAGTCGGACTCCCCGGGGTGGGACTTCCCGGGCTCGGCGCGGGCGGGGTGGTGGCGCCGGGATCGTGCGGCTCCCCGTCACCGTCGGCGCACGCGCCGAGCGCGACCGCGATCAGCAGCGCGGCGAGTGGGGCGGCGATCCTACGCATACCAGTACGACGTGGACCCACCGGCGACGGTTCCGTCGGCGCCGCCGGCCCCACTCGGCTCCGTCGCGGGCGCTACTCGTACCCGGGCGGCCCTTCGGCGACGCCGACGTTGTGCGAGTGGAGCACCCAGCCGCGGGCCGGGTCGAACCGCAGCTCGCTGAAGTGGCAGTTGACCAGCGCGTACACCGCGCGCAGGTGGTCGATCGGCAGGCCGAGCAGCTCGAAGATGCCGTACCGGATCGCGCCGCCGTGGCTGACCACGACCGTCGTGCCCCGCGGGTTGGCCTCCGCCGCCTCCCGCAGCGCCTCCCCGACCCGCTTCATCACGTCGGCGGGTCGCTCGATCCCGTGGCCGAGGTCGGCGGCGTCCGCGCCGGCGGCCTTGCGCGCGTAGGACTCCGGCCAGCGCTGCGCGATCTCGGCCATGGTCAGGCCCTCCCACTCGCCGTAGTAGCGCTCGCGCAGCCGCGGATCCCGGCGCACGGGCAGCCCGGTGTGGCGAGCCAGGGCCGCCGCGGTCTCGGTGCACCGGCGCAGGTCGCTGGAGACGATGGCGTCCGGCGCGAAGGCGGCCAGCAGCGGCGCCGCCTCGGCGGCCTGGGCGTGACCGAGGGCGCTGAGCGGGACGTCGCTGTGGCCCTGGACCCGCCGCTCGGCGTTCCACTCGGTGTGGCCGTGCCGCCAGAGGATCAACCGGCTGGTCATCGCCCGTTCCCCGGCGGGGAACCGCCGGTCTGCTCCGCGCCGTCGGCGCCGACGCCGGCCAGCGCCCGCTCCTCGAACGGGATCCGGGGGCAGTCCTTCCAGAGCCGGTCGAGGGCGTAGTACTCGCGGTCCTCGGTGTGCTGCACGTGGATCACCACGTCGACGTAGTCGAGCAGCACCCACCGCCCCGACCGCTCACCCTCGCGCCGCACCGGCTTGGCCTTCTCGGGCAGCGAGTACAGACGCTCTTCCACCGCGTCGACGATCGCCATGACCTGCCGCTCGTTGGGCGCCGACGCCAGCACGAACGCGTCGGTGATCACGAGCCGGTCCGTCACGTCGAGGATGAGGATGTCCTGCGCCTTCTTGTCGGCTGCGGCCTGGGCCGCCGCGAGCGCCAGCTCCTGGGCGCGTGCGGATGCGGGCACCCGTTCCCCTTCCGTCGGTGGTCGGTTCCTCCAAGCCTCTCACACACCAACGACGCGGCGCGTGATGGATCTTCCCCGCGGGAGCGACACTCAGGATCAACCGGTCAATCAGTGCCGGAAACATACAGATGCCGCTTGAGGATGTACTGGACCACACCGTCGGGCACCAGGTACCAGATGGGCTTACCGGCCGCGACCCGTTGACGGCAGTCACTGGACGAGATCGCCATCGCGGGCACGTCCACGAGCGTGACCGAGTCGGCCGGCAGGTGGGCGTCGGAGAGCGTGAACCCGGGGCGGGTGACGCCGACGAACCGGGCCAGGCGGAACAGCTCGTCGGCGTCCTTCCAGGTGAGGATCCGCTGCAACGCGTCCGCGCCGGTGATGAAGTACAGCTGCGCCGCCTCACCGTACTGCCGCCGCAGGTCACGCAGGGTGTCGATGGTGTACGTGGGCCCGGGCCGGTCGATGTCCACCCGGCTGACCGTGAACCGCGGGTTGGAGGCGGTCGCGATCACGGTCATCAGGTAGCGGTCCTCGGCCGGGCTGACCTCGCCCTTCTGCCACGGCTGACCGGCCGGCACGAACACGACCTCGTCCAGCGCGAACCTGTCCGCCACCTCGTTGGCGGCCACCAGGTGGCCGTGGTGGATCGGGTCGAACGTGCCGCCCATCACCCCGATCCGACGCCCCGGACCGGTCACCGCGCGCTCCTCGAACGTCGCGCCGCCAGCGCCCGGCGCAGGTCGTCGGTGGCGTCCACCACCGCCCTGCGGACGCCGGGATGGAGGTCGTCGCGGGCCAGGAACTCCTCGGCCGCCCGCACGGTCGCGGGGTCGACCGCGTAGGCGGGGTAGGCCGCCCGGGCCACCGCCGCCAGCAGCTGGTCGGTCCGCCACCGGGCTCCCTCGGCGATCTCGGCGAAGTACCGCGGGACGTACGGGGCGGTGAGCGCGGCCTGCTCCGGCTGCCAGAACCCCTCCGCGGTGGCCACCACCACCCGGTTGGAGTGCTCCCGGTCGGTGGTGACGATCCGCCAGGCGCGCTGCTTGGCGGCCTCGTCCGGCAGGGCCGCCCGGCACCTGGTCGCCTCCACCACGCCGCGGGCGGTCGGGTCGCGGCGCTGCTCGGCGTCGATGCGGTCGGCGTCCACGGCGCCGTGGACGGCCAACCGGTACAGCACCGCCCAGCGCAGGTCCGCGTCGACGACCAGGCCGTCGGGCACGTCCCGACCCTCTAGCCACGCGGACAGCCAGGTCACGTCGGCCGCCCCCGCACACGCCACCAGCCCCCGGGCGGCCGCCAGCTGCCGCTCGCTGGCCGGCGGGGCCGCCGCCAGCACCCGCCGGCACGCCTCGCGCAGCCGGCGGTACGCGCCGCGCCGGCTCTCCGGTGGCAGGTAGCGGTCCGCCACCCCGGTGGTCAAGCCCAGCACGGTCTCGAACACCGGGATCCGCGTCTCGGCCGGCAACGCGGCCGCCACCAGGGCCACGAAGTCGTCCGGCGGCAGTTCCGCGTCCCGGCAGGCGTCCCAGGCGGAGGTCCACACCACCGCGCGTGCCAGGGGGTCGGACAGGCGCGACAGCAGCTCGGCCAGGTCCCCCCGGTGGTGCAGGCGGACCTTGGCGTACGTCAGGTCGCCGTCGTTGACGAGCAGCAGGTCGGCGGCGGGCTCACCGGCCAGCTCGGGTACCGGGGTCGTCGCGCCGGCAACCTCCAGCGGCACGCTCCGCCGACGCACCACCGCCCCGCCGCGCCGGTCGTAGAGCCCGAGCGTGACCTGGTGCGGCCGCAGGGTCGGGTGGCCGGGCGGGGCCTCCTGGGCGATCTCCACCCGGACGTACCGGTCGCCCACCGCGGTGGTCCGGACCCGCGGGCGGAGGGTGTTGACCTGCGGCTCACGCAACCACACCCGCGCCCAGGCGGACAGGTCCCGCCCGGAACTCTCCGACAGGCAGGTGAGCAGGTCGGCGAGCGTCGCGTTGCCGTACGCGTGGTCGCGGAAGTAGCGGCGCAGGCCGGCGCGGAACGCCTCGTCGCCGACCCAGGCCACGAGCTGGCGCAGCACCGCCGATCCCTTGGCGTAGGAGATGCCGTCGAAGTTGGTCAGGGCCGCCGCGGTGTCGGGCACGTGTGCGGCGGCCACCGGGTGGGTGGACGGCCGCTGGTCGGCCGCGTACCCCCAGACCTTGCGACCCACGCTGTAGGTCGACCAGGCGTCCCGCCACCGGGTCGCCTCCGCGGTCACCCGCCACCCCAGGTAGTCGGCGAACGACTCGTTGAGCCACAGGTCGTCCCACCAGCGCATGGTGACCAGGTCGCCGAACCACATGTGCGCCATCTCGTGGGCGATCAGCGCCGCCCGCGACTCCCGCTCGGTGTCGGTCACCGCCGAGCGGAACACCAGCTCGTCGCGGATGAGCACGCACCCGGGGAACTCCATCGCACCCCAGCTGAACTCGGGTACGAACACCTCCCGGTAGGCGCCGAACGGGTACCTGATGTCGAACAGCTCGTGGTAGCGGTCCAGGCAGGCGGCGGTGACCTCGAACAGCTCCGCCGCGTCCCGGTCCAGGTCGGCGGCGAGGGAGGCACGGGCGAGCAGGGCCAGCGGGATCCCGTCGTGCTCGGACACCCGCTCGTGGTACGGGCCGGCGACCAGCGTGACCAGGTACGTGGGCAGCGGCGGGGTGGGCGCGAACTCCCAGCGCCCCTCCGCCACCTGCTTGCCCTCGCCGTTGGCGGCGACCCGCCACCGCGGGTCCGCGGTCACCCGCAGCCACACCGGGGCCTTCAGGTCGGGCTGGTCGAAGCAGGCCATGAACGCCGGCGCCTGCGCGATCGACGGCTGCGCGTAGACGTACACCTCGCCGTCGGCCGGGTCGACGAAGCGGTGCATCCCCTCGCTGGCGCGCGAGTAGGCGAACTCGGCCTCGACCACCAGCTCGTTGGCGCCGGCCGCCAGGCCGGGCAGCGGCAGCCGGCCGTCCCTGAGGGTGCCCGGGTCCAGGTCGACGCCGTTGAGCCGCGCGCGCCGCAGGCGGACCGGCCGTACCTCGACGAAGGTCTCCGCGCCCGGCGCCGCGACCGTGAACTGCACCGTCGTGGTGGAGCTGAACGTCTCGTCGCCACCGGTCAGGTCCACGTCCAGGTCGTACCGGTCGACCGTGACCAGCGCGGACCGCTCGGCTGCCTCCTGCATCGTCAACGTGGGCACGCCGCCCATCCTCCCCTACCGGCCGGCCGCGGGTGTGCCGGTCCCCTGACCGGTTGCGGTAGCATCCCGGCCGTGCGGATGTCACCGGACCGGTTCGGCTGGTGGGCGCCCTGAGGGCGGCCCACCGACTCCGCACGACCTGAATCCGACGCGGCCGCCCGACCAGGGCGGCCGTCGGCGTGTGCGGCGGGCAGCCGGTCGGGACGGCCCGATCCGACGAGGAGACGGCGATGACACCGACCGTGACCCACCCGACCACGCCCGCCGCGACCGCTCACCGGACCGCGGCCGCCCCGCGGGCCGCGACCGACCGTCGCCCCGCGTCCGGCCCCGACGCCGTCGCGCCGGCCGACCGGGCCGCGGCTGACGTTCGCGCCAGCGCGGCGGCCCCGCCGACCCCGGTGCGCCGGCTGACCGGACACCAGCCCACCGGGCGCCTGCAGCTGGGCAACTATCTCAGCGCGATCCGGCCGATGGTCGCCGGCCAGGACCCGTCCCGTCCCTACCCCGACGGCCGGCCCCGCGAGTGCCTCGTGGCCGTGGCGGACCTGCACGCCCTGACCGTGGAGCACCGCCCCCACGAGGTGCGGGCACGCACCCTCGAGCTGGCGACCACGCTGCTGGCCGCCGGCGTCGACCCGCAGCGGACCATCCTGTTCGTCCAGTCTCATGTGCCCGAGCACACCGAGCTGCACTACCTGCTGGAGTGCGTGACCGGCTACGGCGAGGCGCGTCGGATGATCCAGTTCAAGGAGAAGTCGAGGTCGCAGCGGCACGTCCGGCTCAGCCTGCTGACGTATCCGGTGCTCATGGCCAGCGACATCCTGCTCTACGACACCGACGAGGTGCCGGTCGGGGAGGACCAGGCGCAGCACCTCGAGCTGGCCCGGCAGGTGGCGACCAGGTTCAACCACCGGTACGGCGACACGTTCACGGTGCCCACGGCGGTGACACCGGAGGTGGCGGCCCGGCTCATGGACCTGGCGAACCCGACGGCCAAGATGCGGAAGTCGGCCGCCACCGGCGCCGGCGTGATCTACCTGCTGGACCCGCCGGACGTGATCCGGCGCAAGGTCAGGGCGGCGGTCACCGACAGCGAGGGCGAGGTGCGGTACGACCCGGACACCAAGCCGGGCGTGTCCAACCTGCTGGAGATCCTCGCCGCCTGCGTCGGAGGGTCACCGGCCACGGTGGCCGCGGAGTTCTCCTCGTACGGGCGGCTGAAGCAGGCGGTCACCGAGGCGGTCATCGACACGCTGGTGCCGATCCAGCACCGGTACGCCCGGCTGGCGGCCGAGCCGCAGGCGGTGCGGGAGGTGCTGGCGGCCGGCGCCGCCCGCGCCCGGGAGCGCGCCGCGGCCACGCTCGCCCGGGCCCGGCGGGCGATCGGGCTGCTGCCGGCGTGACCGGTCGCGCCCCCACCACCGGACCGAGTCGAGTAGCCGACAACAGCTTGCCAAGCGACGTCGACGTCGGTGAGCATGGGCTGGTATCCATATCGGCCGAGCTTGAAGGATGACACACCTCGCCAGCGCGAGCTGTGTCGGCCCCAGCGCCGGACCGCGCAGCTCCCGACCGCGTACCACGGCGTTGCCCACGCCGTGACCACGCACCACTGACACCGGTATGCGCTCGCCAGTAGGCCAGGAACGCGTCCCTCTACGTTGGAGCGCCGCCGGCACTCCTCGACCCTTCCCTGTCCAGTACCTGCATGCGGCGCACACGTAAAGATCAGGAAGGGTACATGACGTGCCGGCTATCGGTCGCCGCGGCCATCCTGGCCGTGGCCCTGAGCATCCTGAGCGGATGTTCCGACGATCCCCCGACCGCACCGGCGCCCACCGGGACGACCACGCCGCCGGGTGGGACGAGCCGACCCGTCGACACACCTCCGTCACCGGTCGACATCGAGGTTCCGGCCACCAGCGAGGGCATGGCGGCGTTGCTGCAGGCCGGCCCGACCACGGGCAGCGCGCGAGTCGGGCGGACCTCGGTAACCGGGGACGTCTGGTGGATCAACGTCAACTGCCGGGGAGGCGGAGTCCTCACGGTGGAGGCGGCGCCTGTCGTGAGCTTCGAGGTCCCCTGCAACGATCCGATCGAGCAGGCTCGGAACCAGTTCGACCTGGGTGAGCCCTACGACATCGAGGTGTCGGTCGAGGCTCCGGACGGGACGGAGTGGGCGCTGCTGGTGCAGCAGTGACGGCGCCGGCGACCCCTCCCGGCTGCGCACACCGGCGGTCGTTCGGCCACCTGCGCCGCTGGACGTGGCGGCTAGATGGCGTCGTCGGGGTGGATCTCACGGTGGTCGTCCGGGGTCAACAGGTGGACGCCGAGCACGCGCACACCGGTCTGGGAGCACACCTCGTGGGTGGCGCGGAACCAGTGCCGGTCGGTGTCGGTGACCGTGGCGCTGCCGGGACGGGTGATCGCGACCAGGATGCCGCCCGCCTCGTCACCCTCGGCCAGCGCGGAGGCGAAGACGGAGACGAAGTGTGCGCAGTCCTCCGGTTCGAGGTCCTCGGGCAGGTCGTCGACGGGACAGTGCACCATCACCCGGTTGTCGGCGTCGCAGAGGACGAACCGTACACCGCGTTGGGCGCGGTCACGGGGATCGAGGGCGATCTCCAGATGCTCCCGGACGGCTTCGGGGGTGTCGAGGACAGGAGTCTCCGCCATGGCCGGTCATCGTGTCACAACTCCGGCCGGTTCGCACTTTGGTCACCGTGAGTGATCATCGCCGGTGGGAGCGCCGTCGCCCTCCTGGCCCGCCGGCGGGTCGAGGGTGGGCTGCCGGCGCGCGCGGCGGGCCGCCAGCCGCTCGGCCGCGGTCCGCCGGGTCCGGCGGGCGAGCCGCTCGTCCTCCCCGCGCACGCGGGAGACGTACGCGCCGGCGGCCACCGAGGGTTCCCAGTCGAACTCCATCTCGGCGATCCGCACCGTGCACCCCGGCTCGGCGCCGGCCCGGGCCAGCGCGTCCTCCACCCCCAGGCGGGCCAGCCGGTCGGCGAGGTACCCCACGGCCTCGTCGTTGTCGAAGTTGGTCTGCCGCACCCACCGCTCCGGCTTGCTGCCTCGGACGACGAAAGTGTTCTTTCCCACCCGTTCAACCGTGAACCCGGCGTCGTCCACCGGCTCGGGACGCAGCACGATCCGCGGCGGGCGGCTCGGCGGCGCCGCCGCCCGCGCGGCGTTCACCACCTCGGCCATGGCGAGCGTCAGCTCCCGCAGGCCTTCCCGGGTGGCGGCGCTGACCG
>VSBZ01000169.1:0-7746 GCA_047459215.1 Micromonosporaceae bacterium
CTCGACCACAGCGTCGCCCACTGCCGGCGGGCCCGGGACGGGCTGCTGGCAGGCGGCGACCCGGCCGCCGCCTGCGCCAGCTACCTGGTCTCGGTGACCCTGCTGATGGAGTACGCGCCGAGCGTGGACCGGTACGCCGAGGAGGTCGAAGCGAGCCTGGCGTTCGCGCGGCAGGTGGGTGACGACGTGGCGGTCGCCGCCTTCCAGGCCCACCGGGACCTGGTGGACCGGCTGCGCGGGACCGGCGGTCAGGCGGGCGGCAGGCCCGACGTCCCGGTCGGCCGCCGGCTCCTGGCCGCCAGCCACCACCTCACCCTCGCCCTCGGCGCGGCGCTGTTCGACGACCCGGAGGAGCTCGACCGGCAGACCTCCGCGCTGATGTCCATGCGGCGGCTGCTCGGGTCGACGTACCTGGCGGTGCAGGCGCACCTGCTGCGCGCTCTCGCGCTGGCCGAACGGGTGCGCACCGGCCCGCGGGCCGGGCGCGGCGCGACCCTGGGCGAGCTGGACCGGGTCACCGGCTGGCTGGCGGACCGGGCCGAGCGGGCACCGGCCAACCTGCGCCACCTGCGACACCTGGTCGAGGCCGAGCAGGCCTGGGCGGTCGGGGACGTGCGGACCGCCCTGGCCTGCTTCGACGCGGCCGTCGGCGAGGCGGCGGCCCGGCAGCGCCCCTGGCACCTGGCGTACGCCCTGGAGCGGGCGGGCCGCTTCCACCTGGCCCACGGCGCCGCCCACACCGGTGCCACGCTGCTCGCCCAGGCCCGCGAGCAGTACCTGCGATGGGGTGCGGCGGCGAAGGTGGCGCACCTGGACCGGGCGAGCCCGGGCCTGGCCGACCGGGCGGCCCCGCCCGGGCGGCCGGCCGGCGGCCCGATCCCGGCCGGTGGGGCCGACCCGTCCACGCTGCTGGCCACCGCGCGCCAGCTGGGTGCGCCGACCACGCCGGAGGGTGTCCACGAGCGGCTGGTGGAGATCCTGTCCGAGATGACCGGGGCGACCCACGTCCACCTGCTGGTGCGCGCCCTGGACGGCGGCTGGGTGCCGGCCGCCGGCCCGCCGACCCGCGACGGGCCGGCGGCCGTGCCCGCGTCGGTGGCGCACCACGTGGACCAGACCGGTGAGCCGCTGGTGGTCAGCGATGCCACCCGCGACGAGCGGTTCGCGGACGACCCGTACCTGGCCGACCTCGACCGCTGCTCGGTGCTGGCGGTGCCGGTCGGCGACGGGGACCGGCCCGACGCGGTCCTCGTGCTGGAGAACCGCCAGCTGGCCGGCGCGTTCACCCCGGCGCTGCGGGACGCGGTCACCCTCATCGCCGCGCAGGTGGCGATCAGCCTCCACGGCGCCCGGCGGTACCGCGACCTGGAGCGCCGGATGGACGAGCGCGGTGCGCACCTCGCCGACGCCACCCGGCGGCTGGCGCGGCTGGGCGCCACCGACCCGCTCACCGGCCTGGCCAACCGCCGCCGGCTGGAGGAGGCGCTGGCCGAGCGCTGGGCCGAGGCACAGGTCACCGGTGAGCCGGTGGCCCTGGCGATGATCGACATCGACAGCTTCAAGCTCTACAACGACACGTACGGTCACGCCGCCGGCGACCGTCGCCTGCAGGAGGTGGCGGCGGCGCTGCGGGGCACCATCCGCGGCGACGACCTCGCCGCCCGGTACGACGGCGAGGAGTTCGCGGTGCTGATGCCCCGGACGGACCTGCGCGGCGCGTCGGCGGCGGCGGAGCGCATCCGCGCGGCCGTGGCGGAGAAGGTCCGGCGTGGCGCCGACGCGGTGACGCCGCCGATCACGGTCAGCATCGGCGTGGCCTCCGCGGTACCCCTGCCGGGTGAGCGCGAGCACGGTCTGGTGGAGCTCGCGGACGGGGCACTCCACGGCGCCAAGCGGGACGGCGGCGACCGCGTCCGGTGGGCGCCGGCACCGCGCCCGTAGCGCCTCCCCTTCGCGGCGCCGTCCTTCCGGGCCGCCCGACGGCGGCCGGCGACGTTACCAGATCAGCCCTGATCGGGGTAGAAAGGAAGTTCCTGGCAGAACGGTCCGGCCGAAGGGCGGATGGAACGTGGCAGCAACGGGCGAGCGACCGCCCTCGACGTCGGCGCCGGCTCCGGTGGTGGAGACCCTCCTCCGTGGCGGGGCCGAGGCGAGGGTCGTCCGGTTGCTCCTCCCGCAGGGCAGCGTCATCCGCAAGGAACCGATCGGCCCCGGGCGGGAGCGACGCCTACGCCGGGAACGCGCCGTCCTGGAGGCGCTGGCAGGCGTGCCGGGGACCGTGCACCTCTCCTCCGCGCTGCCCCAGCCACCCGACGCGCTCCTGCTGGAGGACATCCACGGCGAGCCGCTGGCGGCGCGCCGGATGCCGCTGGGCGTCCCCGAGGCGGTGCGGCTGGCGCGCGCGCTGGCGCGCACCCTGGCCGCGGTGCACGCCCGTGGCGTGGTGCACCGGGACGTCAACCCCACCAACATCGTGCTCACCAGGCCCACGGGTCAGCCGTGCCTGGTCAACTTCTCGCACGCCACGATGTTCACCGAGAGCCGCCCGCAGTTCGCCCACCACAACGAGATCGTCGGCACGCTGGCCTACGTCGCCCCGGAACAGACCGGCCGCACCGCCCGCCCGGTCGACCAGCGGGCGGACCTGTACGCCCTGGGCGCCACGCTCTACGAGATGGTCACCGGCGCCCCGCCGTTCGGCACCGGCGACCCGGTCCGGCTCATCCGCGACCAGCTGGCGACCGTGCCCGTACCTCCCCACGAGCTGAACCCCGCGGTGGACCGGGCCCTGTCCGACATCATCATGCACCTGCTGGAAAAGGAGCCCGACGACCGCTACCAGACCGGCGAGGGCCTGCTGTACGACCTGCGCACGGTGGACAGCGGGACGTCGCGGGCGGGCTTCCGGGCGGGCGAGCACGACCTGCCGGTGCGTCCGCTGACCCCGTCCCGGCTGGTGGGTCGCGAGCGGGAGGTGGCGGCGCTGGAGCTGGCCTTCGCCAACGCGATCGCGGGCCGGCAGCGGGGAATCCTCATCGGAGGGCCGGTCGGCGTCGGCAAGACCGCGTTGATGGACGAGCTGCGGCGGGCGGTCACCGTCCGCGACGGCTGGTACCTGGCCGGCAAGTCCGACCAGTACCGCCGGGACCACGGCTACGACGCGGTGTGGCAGGTGTTCGACGGCCTCGCCCACATGCTGCTGGCCGAACCCGACGAGGTGCTGGCACCGCTGCGCCAGAGGTTGCGCGAGACCCTCGGAGAGAACGCCGGCCTCCTGGCCGCGATCCTGCCCGCGTACGGCACCGTCCTGCAGATCGAGCCGGACCGCGTCACCCACGACCCGGACACGCTGGCGGCACGGCTGCGCCGCGCCACCGTCGAGGTCCTGGCCGCGGTCGTCTCCCCGAAACGGCCGGTCGTGCTCGCCCTCGACGACCTGCAGTGGACACCCCGCTCGTCACTGGCGATCCTCGACCAGATCTTCAGCGAGGAGTCGCTCGAAGGGCTGCTGGTCGTCGGCACGTACCGGCAGGAGGACGTCGACTCGACCCAGGCCCTGTCGGCGATGCTGGACCGCTGGCAGCAACTCGACTCCGGGGTCGACCAGATGTGGCTGGGCAACCTGTCGGCGGCCGGAGTGGCCAGCCTGCTCGGCGACGTCCTGCGCCTGGACGCCGCCCGCGCGCGGGAGCTGGCCACGCTGCTCCTGCCCCGCACCCGCGGCAACCCCCACCACACTCTGGCGCTGGTGACCTCCCTGCGGCGGGAGGGGCTCATCGAGCTGGGCTCCGACGGATGGCGCTGGGACCCGGTCGCGCTGCGCTACCGCCTCGGCCAGGCCAGCGTCACCGAGCTGCTCGCCGAGCAGGTCGAGGCCCTGCCGGCCGCCACGCAGCAGCTGCTCAGCACCATGGCGTGCCTGGGCGACCGGCTGGCCCTGCGGCCGTTGCGGGCCGCCACCGGCCTGACCCCACAGGAGGTGGACGAGCGGCTCGCGCCGGCGCTGGTCGACCGGCTGCTCGTGATGGAGCACGGGTACGGGGAGGCCCTGCGGTTCCGCCACGACCGGGTCCGGGACGTGGTGCTGCGCCGCCTGCAGCCCTCGGAACTGCGCGACCTGCACCTGGCCATCGCCCGGCGGCTGGCCGACGTCCCCGAGCTGGCGCACGTCGCGGCCGAGCAGTACCTGCCCGTGCTGGACGCGCTGGTCGACGCCCGGGAACGGCGGCGCGTGACCGGGCTACTGCAGGCGGCCGCCGAGCAGGCACAGCTGGTGGGCAACGACACGCTCGTGGAGCAGATGCTCGCCGCGGCCGTCCGGCTGGTCGACCCGGCCGACGTGTCGCGGCACGTCGACCTCCTGACCGGCCACCACGCGGCCCTGTACCGCCTGGGCCGGCTGGCGGAGGCGGACGAGGTGTTCGCCCACATCGACCGGTTGTGCCGGACCCCGGTGCGGCGCACCGCGGCGACCCTCGTCCAGGTGAGCAGCCTGACCAACCGCAACCGCCACCGGGAGGCGGTGCGGCTGGGTTTCGACCTGCTGCGGGACCTCGGCTGCCCGCCCCCGCCGGCCGACCGGCTCGACACCGAGGTGGAGCAGGGGCTGGCGGCGGTCCGCGAGTGGCTGGGCGACCGCGACGCGCCGGCGGACACCGGCCACCCGGAGATCACCGACCCGACGCTGCTGGCCATCGGCCGGGCCCTCGACCGGCTCCTGCCCCCGACCTACTTCTCCGACCAGCTCGAGCACGCGTGGCTCGCCGTGCAGGCGTGGCGCATCTGGCGCGACCACGGCCCCAGCCGCGCCCTCGTCGCCCCCCTGTGCCAGCTCGGGATGGTGGCGGCCGTCCGGCGGGAGCACCGGGCCGGGCTGCGCCTCATGCGGCGGGTCGTGGCCGAGAGCGAGGCACGCGGCTACCAGCCGGAGACCGCTCACGCCCAGTTCCTGTACGCGCTGGGAGGCTGGGGCGCGGAACCGTTGGAGGAGTGCGTCCGGCTGGCCCGGCAGGCGCGGGAGCACCTCGCCCGTGGTGGGGACGTGCAGACCGCCTGCTTCACCTACTACGTCACCGCCCCGGGCCTGCTGGACATCGCTCCCCTGGAGACCCACGCCGCCGAGGTCGACGCCGGAACCGCCATGGCCAGGCGCACCGGCAGCGACCAGGTGGAGGAGACGCTGGAGCTGTTCGGGCGGCTGGCCGCGGTGCTGCGCGGGACCGCGGGGCCGGCCGGAATCGCGAGCATCGGAGACCCCGAGCGGTACCGCGCCAACCCGGCCGCCGTGCCGACGCTGCACGCCGTCCGCGCACTGGCCGCCGCCGTGCTGGGGGACGCCACCGAGCTGCGGGAGCAGACCGAGGCGACGATGGCGGCGCTTCCGGCGCTGTCCGGCACGTACCTGGCGGCGGGGGCGCCGGTGCTGCGGGGACTGGCCCTGGCCGAGCAGATCCGCACCGCACCGGGGCCGGACCGCGACCGGTCGCTGGCGGAGCTGGACCGCATCGTCGAGTCCACCGCCGCGCTGGCCGTCGACGCGCCGGCGAACTTCCTGCACCTGGCGCGGTGGCTGGAGGCCGAGCGGGCGTGGGCGGTCGGCGACTTCCGCGGCGCCAGCTACGGGTTCGACGCCGCCACCGGAGCGGCCGCCGGCCGGACCCGCCCGTGGCACCAGGCCCTCATCCTGGAACGGGCCGCCGGGTTCCACCTGGCGCACGGTCTGGAGCACCTGGGGCAGCGGCTGCTGGCCGAGGCCCGCGCCGCCTACCTGGCCTGGGGGGCCACCGCGAAGGTCGAGCAGCTCGACTGGGCCCACCCCGCCCGGCCGACGGTCGCGGCACCCACCGCCGAGGAGACGCTGCGGGTGGCCGGCACGACGAAGGAGCTGCCCGCGCTCATGCCCGGCACGGTCGACCTGGCCGGTGTGGTGGCCGCCTCCCAGGCGTTGAGCTCGCAGACCAGCCTCGACGGCCTGCGGGAGCGCGTGGTGGACGTGCTGCGCACGATGACCGGCGCCACCGCCGTCCACCTGCTGCTGCGCAACGAGGTCGACGACACCTGGGCACTGTCCGTGCCGAGGGACGGGAACGGCGAGGGCACGCTCCGGCTGGAGGAGGCGGGCCGCGGCGAGCTGGTGCCGATGTCGGTGGTCCGGTACGTGGAGCGGACCCGCGAGCCGCTGGTGGTCGGGGACGCCACGCGCGACGACCGGTTCCGGCGCGACCCGTACCTGTCCGGGGTCGACACCTGCTCGCTGCTGGCCGTGCCGGTGCACCACCGCGGTGCGATGACCGCGCTGCTCATCCTGGAGAACCGGCTCATCCACGACGCCTTCCCGCCCGCCCGGCTCGACGCGATCATCCTCGTCGCCGGGCAGCTCGGCGTCTCGCTGCACAACGCGATGGTGTACGCCTCGCTGGAGCGCAAGGTCGCCGACCGTACCGAGGAGCTGGCGCAGGCCAACCGGCGCCTGGAGCGGCTGAGCGTCACCGACGCGCTCACCGGCCTGGCCAACCGGCGCCGGTTCGAGGACGTGCTGGGCCGCGAGTGGGAGCGCGGGTCGCGGTCCGGGGCGCCGGTCGCGCTGCTCATGCTCGACATCGACCGCTTCAAGCTGTACAACGACCGGTACGGTCACGTGGCCGGCGACCGGTGCCTGCGGTGGGTCGCCGCGGTGCTGACGCAGCGGCTGCGCGACGTGGATCTCGTGGCCCGGTTCGGCGGCGACGAGTTCGCCGTGGTGATGCCCGGTGCCGGCCTGGGCGCCGCGGTCGGGGCCGCCGAACGGCTGCGAAGGGCGGTGGAAGAGGCCGTCGGCGTGGAGGCGGGCGCGCCGGCGGGCGACGACCGGCTGCCCGTGACGGTCAGCATCGGCGTGGCCGCGGGGGTCCCCACCCCGGGCAGCGGCACGGAGGCCCTCACCGAGTCGGCCGACCGCCAGCTCTACCGGGCCAAGCAGAGCGGCCGCAACCGGGTCATGCCGCCGCCGGCGACCGTCGCGCCGGGGGCGGGCAGGACCGCGTCGGACCGCCGACCGAGCCAGTAGGCTGGTGATCGTGACGGTACGCGTACGGTTTGCCCCTTCTCCGACTGGTATGTTCCACGTCGGCGGCGCCCGGTCTGCGCTGATCAACTGGGTGTTCGCCCGACAGCACGGCGGCACGTTCGTGCTGCGGATCGAGGACACCGACGCCTCGCGTAACCGCCCCGAGTGGACCGAGGGCATCCTGTCCGCGCTGGACTGGCTGGGCATCCGGCGCGGCACGTACGAGGGGCCGTACTTCCAGTCCTCGTTCGACGACCAGCACCGGGCCGCGGCGCAGCAGCTGTACGAGGCCGGGCGGGCGTACTACTGCGACTGCACCCGGGAGGCGCTGCAGGCGCGTACCGGCGACCCCTACCGCGGCTACGACGGCTACTGCCGCGACCGGGGCCTCGGGCCGGGGCCGGGTCGCGCGCTGCGCTTCCGCACCCCGGACGAGGGGGTGACCACGGTGGCGGACCTCATCCGCGGCACCCCCAGCTTCGACAACGCGACCATGGAGGACTTCGTCATCGCCCGCGCCGACGGCTCGGCGGTGTTCCTGCTGGCCAACGTGGTCGACGACATGACGATGCGGATCACCCACGTCATCCGCGCCGAGGAGCACCTGCCCAACACCCCCAAGCAGCAGCTGCTGTGGGAGGCGCTCGGCCACACCCCGCCGGTGTGGGCCCACCTGCCGCTGGTGGTCAACGAGAAGCGGC
>VSBZ01000170.1:0-7665 GCA_047459215.1 Micromonosporaceae bacterium
GTCGGTGAGCACGAGGGTGGAGTCCTCGGCCCGGCCGATCGTGATCGGTTGCTCGCCGAGCGAGATCTTGGTGCCGGCGAGCTGACCGGCCGTGACCACCAGATGGTGCGCCGCGCGGCCCTTCTTGACCCTGGCCGGGCTGGCGAGCGCACCCGCCCGCGGCGTGGCGACCAGGCGGCCGGAGCGGGCGCCCGCGAACATGTCCCGGCGGACCACGCCCACCACCGTGAACACGAAGATCCACAGTAGCAGGAGCAGCCCGAACCTGGCGACGACGAGGACGAGCTCGCTCAAGGTCTCAGCCGTCCACCCGGAAGGTCAGCGTGGTGGTGCCCACCTGGATCAGGTCGCCCGGGTTGAGCGCGATGGCCGAGATCCGCTGACCGTTGACCATCGTGCCGTTGGTGGAGCCGAGGTCGGTCAGTACGGCCTGGGCACCGTCGAAGTCGATGCGCGCGTGTCGGCGCGAGATGCCCACGTCCGGCAGGCGCAGCGTGGCCTGCTCACCCCGCCCGAGCACGGTGGACCCGATGGCGAGGGGGTAGGTGCGGCCGTCGCTGGCGACCAGCCGCGCGTTGCGGGCGCCGGCCGGGCCGGGTGCGCCCGCGTGGGCCGGAGGCTCCATGTGCGGGTAGCCGGCGGGTGCGTGCTCGGGCTGCGGCGCCATCCCGGGATCTCCGCTGAACACCTCGGCGGTGACCCGGAACATGCCGGTGTCGAGGCCCTCGCCGCGCTCGATCTCGACGATCACGTCCCCGTACACGGTCCACGCCTGCTCGCCGATGAACTCGGCCTGCGACTGCGCCAGCTCCTGCGCCAGGGCGGCGGCGTAGGGTGCCAGCCGGCTGTGGTCGTACGGTGAGAGGTCGATCACATAGCGGTTGGGAACGAGGGTCCGCCCGCCGGCCAGGATCGCCTTGTGCGCCTCCGCCTCACGTTGCATGGCGTTGAGGATCTCCACGGGGTGGACGACCCCCTTGAACACCTTCGCGAAAGCGCCCTCGACCAGACCCTCGAGTCGCTTCTCAAAGCGCTGCAGCACACTCACCGGCTCCTCCTCGCCTCCGAGGAGTTGATGGTATCCGTAACGTGCCCCACCGTCCGCATGCCGATCGGGGGGTCGGGGTCGGCCGGCGGTGCCCGACCGGGGGGATCTGAGCGCCATTCTGGCACGTCGCCGCCACTGCGGCACACCCGGACACCGGCGCGGAGCGCGCGGTCCCGCCGGCCCCACCTGGACACGCCCGACGCCGGCCGCCCGCCTCCTCGCCGCCCGCCCGGGACGCGTCCCCGTCGCCGCACGCACCCGCCGGCCGCCGCCCAGCTCTCCGGCGGCCGTACCCGACCCACGGCGGCCGTGTCCGCACCCGCGGCCGCCATGCCCGCGGCCCCGGCCAGGCCACTCCTCCACCCCTGGGGTCGTACCGCCAGCCCCGTGGCCGTAACCCACCCCCTCGGCAGCCGTACCCCGCACCTCCGGCCGGGCTCACCCCACCCGCCCGGCCGGCCGGCCGCCTCCACCCGCCGGCCCGCCGCCACGCCCCGCCACTCCATTGGGGGGACCTCCGCCGGCCGTCCCCGGGTGATCTCGAACCGACTCCAGACCGGAAACGTATCTCTTGGAAAGGTATGTCCAGGTATCAATCAGAAAGGCGGTCATGAGTACGTACATACGAAGAACGGTCACGTTCGCGGGAGGCGCCGCCCTCCTGCTGGCCGTGGCGGCCCTCGGCACGGCGCCGGCGAGCGCCCAGCCCGGTGGCGTGGACCCGCCGACCAACGTCCGGGTCACCGAGCTGGACCACACCAGCGCGACGATCGCCTGGGATGCCTCCCCCCGGGCCGACTCGTACGTGATGACCTGGAGTCCGGCGCCGCCGCCGGAGTGGACGGGCTGGGTGGAGACCACCTCGACCACCGCCACGTTGCCGGTGACCCACCCGGGCGCCACGCACTACGTCACGGTGATCGCCAAGCGGGGGCCGGCGTCGGCGTCGGCCAGCCTGCGGTTCGTGGCGCCGAAGGCGCCGCCGCCGCCGGTGCCCCCGACCCCGGAGGACGTAGCGGCCACCGTCTCGCCCGGCACGCTGACGCTGGAGTGGGACCCGTCGGTCGTCAACGGGAAGGAGGCCGCCTCGTACGTGGTCAGGTGGAAGTCCGACAACTTCGTGACGGTCACCAGCGCCACGTCGATCACCCGTAGCCTCCCGGGCGGGGCCGACGTCGAGGTCACCGTCAGCGCCCGCAACGAGGCCGGCGTCGAGTCCGCCCCGTCCGAGACGGTCGACGTCACGGTGCCACCGGCGCAGGAGTGGGAGCCGCTCGGCCCGCCCACCGGCCTGGAGGTGGTCTCCGACCGCAACGGCAGGATCACGCGGATCCAGTGGAACGCGCCGACGGGAGGGGTCGAGCCGGTGACCTACCGGCTCAACTACCGCTTCGGCGACCAGAACGTCGACCAGGTGATCGCGACGAGCTCCGTGCCGTTCATCGACGTGCCGACGGCGATCGGCGACCTGGTCGTGTGCCCGCCGACGGCGAACCCGGGACAGACCTGGATCATCTGGGTCACGGCGCACTCGCAGGGCACCACCTCGCCGCGCAGCGAGGAGGCAACCGTCTGCCTCGGATAGCGACCCGCACTCACCGGCGTCCTCCGCCCCGGCCGAGGATCCGGCCGGGGCGGGCCATGTCCGCCAGACGGCGTCGCGAGCGCCCGGTCCGGACCCCGCGCCGTCCAGCATCCTGGGTCAGGCAACCAGCCGCGGCGCCCGGGCGGTAGTTCGGGTAGGCGGGGTGAGGAGGTCGCGGTGCAGGAACCACCAGGGTTCGCCGACTTCGTTGCCGCCCGTTCGCCCCGGCTCCTGCGCACCGCGTACCTGCTGTGCCGGGACTGGGCACTCGCCGAGGATCTGCTGCAGACCGCTTTGGCGCGGGCGTGGGAGGCGTGGCGGCGCGTCGAGGGCGACCCCGAGCCGTACGTCCGCCGGATCCTCGTCAACACGTACGCCTCATGGTGGCGGCGCCGGTCCAACGGCGAGCAGCCGACGGACCGGATCCCGGAGCCGGACCCCGGGGACCGGGACCCGCACGGCCGGCTGGCGGACAGGGAGGCGCTCTGGCAGGCGCTCGGGCGGCTGCCACGGCGGCAACGGGCGGTCCTGGTGCTGCGCTACTTCGAGGACCTGTCCGTGGAGGAGATCGCGCGGACGCTCGGATGCTCCACCGGCACGGTCAAGAGCCAGGCCAGCCGGGCGCTGGCGAAGCTACGGCTCGACTGGCAGGAGGGGGACTGGGATGGACCTGCGTGAGCTGATGGAGGAACGCTCGGCGGCGGAGCCCCCGACGATCATGCACCACCTGAGGTTGGCCGGGGTACGCCGGAAGGTGGTCGCCCGACGACGTCGCCGGCTGGCGGTCGGCGCGCTGACCGTGGCCGCGGTCACCGCCGGTTCCCTCGCCGCCGGCAGCGTCCTGACCGGCAGCGGTGACCCGGTGTCCCCGGCGGCCCGCACCATCGAGGGCTTTCCGCACTACGCCGAGGGCGCCCGAGTGGTCGCCGCCGCCGCCGCGCCGCTGTCGGAGCGCACCGTCAGCGTCACGTTCACGCCGACCACCACCGAGCTGGTCGGGTTCGCCCGGTGTGACCTGCGGCACGGTGCCGACCCGCCGCCGGTCGTGGCGGAGGTACGGATCAACGGCGTGCTGGTGTGGGGCGTGCAGGAGGTTGGCGACACCGGCGGCTTCTGCGGCGGACCGCGGAACGTCGAGTCGTTCCGCTGGGACGCCTACCCCGGCTTCGCCGAGGCGGGGCTGCGGGTCGGCGAGCCCGCCACGGTGACCATGACGATCGCGGACGGGCGGGGCGTCGACGAGGCGGCCCCCGCCGGGCCTGACGACGCCGTCGTCCCGGCCGATGCGCCGGCCCTGTCCGGCGGCCGGTTCGCGGTGGCGATCGGCGAACGGGTGCCGTTCGAGGCGTACCCGTTCCCGCCTCGCCCGGACGAGCTGGTCCCGCTGCGCATCTCCCCCGCCGGCGACCCGGCGCTGGAGTTGCGCGCCGACCCGTCCGACCCCGACCGGCCGGTGGAGGCCCGGTTCCGGTGGCCGGCCACCGCGGCGTACACCGTGCAGGTCGCGATGCAGACCCCCGGATCCCTGACCGTGCTCGTGGACGGCGTCGAGGTCGGTCGGGTCGAGAAGTGGGACTACGAGCCCAGGTGTGCCGAACCGCCGGGGCTGTCGCTGAGGTGGGAGGAGCTGCGCGACGCCGGGCTGACGGCGCGGCCCGGCGATCCGGTGACGGTCACGGTGCAGCCGCGGCACGTCACCGGCGACTGGTACCTGCGCCTCAACCCGGCCGGGCGGTACTACTGCTGACCGGTGGCGACCCGGGTCGCCACCCGTGGCCACCGCGAGGTAAGCTGGCCCGGCCGCCCGTATCCTGGGTGAGCGAGGTATCCTTCCCTCGCCCGGTCTGGGCGGCCCCAGTCTGGGCGGCTACGCCGCTCGGGGAAGTGGCGGAATGGCAGACGCGCACGGTTCAGGTCCGTGTGCCCGAAAGGGCGTGAGGGTTCAACTCCCTCCTTCCCCACCCACACCGGCTCCCGGTCCACCGGGAGCCGTCGCGTTTCCGGCGGCCGGTCTGCACCCCGGCGGTATGCTCGCGCTGGTCTACCCGAGGAGCGGGGGTGCTCGTGAGTGTCGCACTGGTGACCGGCTCGGCCGGCCTGATCGGCTCGGAGGCGGCCCGCCACTTCGCCGGGCTCGGCCTGGACGTGGTCGGCATCGACAACGACATGCGCCGCTACTTCTTCGGTGAGGACGGCTCGACCGGCTGGAGCCTGCGCCGCCTCGTCCGCGACCTGGGCAGCTCCTACACCCACTTCGACACCGACATCCGCGACCGGGAGGGGCTGGAGCAGATCTTCAAGAAGTACGGCTCCGCCATCGCCGTGGTGATCCACGCCGCCGCGCAGCCCAGCCACGACTGGGCGGCCCGGGAGCCGTACACCGACTTCGACGTCAACGCCGTCGGCACCCTGAACGTGCTGGAGAACGCGCGCCACCACTGCCCGGACGCGCCGTTCATCCACTGCTCCACCAACAAGGTGTACGGCGACCGGCCCAACTCGCTGCCGCTGCGGGAGCTGGAGACCCGCTACGAGATCGAGCCGGGCCACCCGTACGAGGACGGCGTCACCGAGGACATGCCGATCGACAACTGCCTGCACTCGATCTTCGGGGCGTCCAAGGTCGCCGCGGACGTGATGGTGCAGGAGTACGGCCGGTACTTCGGCATGCCGACCGCGTCGTTCCGCGGCGGCACCCTCACCGGACCCGCGCACTCCGCCGCCGAGCTGCACGGCTACCTGGCGTACCTCATGCGGTGCGTGATGGAGGGCCGCACGTACACCATCTACGGCTACAAGGGCAAGATGGTGCGCGACGCGATCCACTCCTACGACGTGGTCACCGCGTTCGAGGCGTTCTTCCGCAACCCCCGCCCGGGCGAGGTCTACAACCTCGGGGGCGGCCGGTACTCCAACGCCTCCCACCTGGAGGCGTTCCGGATCGCCGAGGAGCTGACCGGTCGGGAGGCGAAGATCCGGTACGTCGACCAGCCGCGGGTGGGCGACCACCAGTGGTGGATCAGCAGCATGGCGAAGTTCCAGTCGCACTACCCGGACTGGCGGCTGACCTACGACGTCCCCCGGATCCTGCGGGAGATGTACGAGGCGAACGCCGACATCTGGGTGCCGCGGTGAGCCGCCGGGTGGCCGGATGATCGACGACGGCAAGCGCAGCGTGCTGGGCGTCCTGGTGGACGTCATCGACTACGAGGCGGCGGTCGAGCGGGTCGTGTCCGCGGCGCGGGAGCAACGGCCGCTGGCGCTGACCGCGCTGGCGGTCCACGGCGTCATGACCGGGGTGCAGGACCGCGAGCACAACGCCCGCCTCAACGCCTTCGACGTGGTGACCCCGGACGGTCAGCCGGTCCGGTGGGCGCTCAACCTGCTGTACCGGGCCGGGCTCGCCGAGCGGGTCTACGGGCCCAGCCTCACCATCCGGGTACTGGAGCGGTGCGCCGCCGAGGGGCTGCCGGCCTACCTGTACGGGTCCACGCCGACGACCCTGGAACGGCTGGTGGCGGCGTTGTCCCGCCGGCTGCCCGACCTCAAGATCGCCGGTAGCCAGCCGTCCAAGTTCCGGAACGCGGCCCCGGGAGAGGCGGACCGGATCGCCGACCGGATCCGCGCCAGCGGCGCCCGCGTGGTGCTGGTCGGGCTGGGATGCCCCCGACAGGAGATCTTCGTCTACGGGATGCGGCCGCGGCTGGACATGCCGCTGTTGGCGGTCGGCGCGGCCTTCGACTACCACGCCGGTGTCCTGCGTACCCCGCCGGCGTGGATGCAGCGCGCCGGGCTGGAGTGGCTGTGGCGGCTGGGGTTGGAGCCGCGCCGGCTGTGGCGACGGTACGTCCTGCTGAACCCCGCCTACCTCGGCCGGCTCGCGGCGCAGTGGGCACGGCTGTGGCGGCCGGTGCCACCCGCGCCCGCCACCGGCGCGCTGGACACGTTCCCCGTCTGACCGGGCGATGGGACGGGCGATGGGAGCGGGAGGCCCGGCCGGTCGACCGTCCACAGCTACTGGATCACGTCTTGCGTCGATCGTCGATGTCGGGCACCCTGGAGGTATGGTCCCGGGTGCGGGCGTTCGCCCGGGTTCCCAGGGCCACTCCGCGGGAAGTCCCCGCTGCCGAACGCCGGCAGCAGCTCCGGTGGTGGGAGAGCCGCGGAGCACGCGGCCGGACGGTCGCCGGTGGGCGGCCCTCCGGCCGCGTACAGTCCCAGGGTCGGTGTGAGGAGCCAGGGTTGTTGCCCCGCTGCGGTGACGTGCTGCGGATCAGTCGAGAAGCGAGCGTCCAGTTCTCCACCCCGATCCTGTTCCGGGTGATCCGGGTCCGGGACCGCCGCCCGTACAACGGCTGGCTCTGGTTGGACGGCTACCAGCTCAACTCCGCCGGCGAGGCCGTTCGACAGCGGTCGATCTACGTGCGGGCCGGCGGGCTGCACCGGGTGACGGTCCCGTCGGCCGGCGCCGCGACCGGTCGGCGGAGCGGCCGGCGCACCGGTCCGCGGCCGGTCCGCGTGGTTTCCCGCCCGGCCGAGACGGCCGAACCGCTAATCTGAAAGCAGACCCCTTCACCGGCTCCCTGCGCCGTGGACCTCCCGACTCGGCGGGAGTGGCATGGCCGCGAGTATCGGGTGCCCGGGCGACCGGACGGCGGGGCGAGCCCGGTCGGCCGGACGCCGGCTGCGGATGCTTCTGGTCGTTGTGGTGACGTTCGTCCTCGGCGTCCTGCTCGGTGCCGCGCTGCCCGGTGGCGGTTCCGTGACCCGCCCGGCGGCACCGGCCTGGGTCAGGCCCGTGGCCGTCGCGTCCACAGTCGAGCCGGCCGCCGGACCGCCGCCGTCCGGTCGCCGCCAGCAGCTCCTGGCGAACGTCCTCATCGTCGCCGGCGCCACCGGTCTGGCGGTCTCCGCAACCGGCATGGTTATCGTCGCCCGGTGGCGTCGGCGATGGTGACACCCGCCAGCGCCACCGGGCGGCCACCACGGTTATCGTCGGCCGGTGGCGTCGGCGGTGGTGACACCCGCCAGC
>VSBZ01000171.1:0-7611 GCA_047459215.1 Micromonosporaceae bacterium
ACTCGGCCCACCCCTCGCTGGTACCGTTCCAGAACTTCCGTGCCGCCGACGGGTGGCTGGTCGTCGCGTGCGCCAAGGAGAAGTTCTGGCGCCGGCTCGCCGAGGCGGTCGGCCGGCCGGACCTGGCCGACGATCCCCGGTTCGCCACGTTCGCCGACCGGCACCGCCACTCCGACGTCCTGCTGCCGATCCTGGAGGAGCTGTTCCGTTCCCGGACGGTCGCCGAGTGGCTGGCGGTGCTGCAGGCCGCCGGGGTGCCGTGCGGCCCGGTCAACACGGTCGCGCAGGCGCTGGCCGACCCGCACACCGCCGCCCGCGGCATGGTCGTGACCACCGACCATCCCCGGTACGGCCGGGTACGGCAGGTGGCCTCGCCGGTACGCGTGGGCACCGACCCGCCGACGCACCGGCGGGCGCCCCGGCTCGGGGAGGACCAGTCCTATGTGCTGCACGAGCTGCTCGGATACGACGGCGACACGATCGCCCGGCTCCGGGCCGCCGGCGCGTTCGGCGGGCCGCACGGGCACGAGCGGGCGTCGACGGCAGCATGAACCGGCACCGGTGGCACGTGAGGCTCACCGGTGGGAGCGTGAGAGCGTACCGCCGGACACGTGTGGCCTCACCGGTGCCGACGTGTGGCCTCACCGGTGGGAGCGTGAAACGCGTCGCGATGGAAGCGTGAGCCCGCGGCGGCGGGCGGGAAGGCGGACCCATGGACTTCGAGCTGACACCGGAGCAGCGGGCGTTCCGACAGGTGCTGCGCGAGTTCGTCGACGAACGGATCCGGCCGGTGGCCCGGGAGTGGGAAGCCACCGACCGCTACCCCACCGAGATTGTCGAGGGCATGAAGGAGCTGGGCCTGTTCGGCATGACCGTCCCCGCCGAGTACGGCGGGCTGGGTCTGGACATGGTCTCCTTCGCCCTGGTCTTCGAGGAGATCTCCCGCGGGTGGATGGGCGTCGCCGGCATCCTCGGCAGCCACTCGCTGTCCTGTTGGATGATCAACCGCCACGGCACCGAGGAGCAGAAGCGGCGCTACCTTCCCGAGCTGGCCACCGGCCAGCGGCGAACCGGGATCGCGCTGACCGAACCGGACGCCGGCAGCGACCTGCAGGGCATCTCCACGACCGCCCGCCGCGACGGCGACCACTACGTCGTCAACGGCACCAAGATGTGGATCACCAACGCCCGCCACGCCGACCCGCTACCGGTGCTGCTCAAGACCGACCCCACCGCGCAACCCGCCCACCGCGGCATGTCGGTGCTGCTGGTGGAGCAGGGCACACCGGGCTTCCACGTCCTGCGCGACCTGCCCAAGCTGGGCTACAAGGGCACTGAGTCGTGCGAAGTGCTGCTGTCCGACTGCCGGGTACCGGCGGCGAACCTGCTCGGCGGCGTGGAGGGACGCGGCCTGCAGCAGGTCCTCTCCGCACTGGAGATCGGACGCCTCAACGTCGCGGCCCGGGCGGTCGGCGTCGCCCAGGCCGCCTACGACGAGGCGCTCGCCTACGCCCGCACCCGGCGCGCCTTCGGCAAGCCGATCGGAGACTTCCAGGCCATCCAGATCAAGATCGCGGACATGGCGATGAAGGTGCAGGCGGCGCGGCTGCTGGTCTACTGGGCGGCCAGCCGCGCCGACGCCGGCCACCGGGTCGACGCCGAGGCCGGCATCGCCAAGGCGTTCGCCTCCGAGGCCGCGCAGGAATGCGCCATCCTCGCCATGCACGTCCACGGCGGGTACGGGTACAGCAAGGAGTTCGTCGTCGAGCGGCTCTACCGCGACGCGCCGTTGATGAGCATCGGCGAGGGCACCAACGACATCCAGCGGCTCGTCATCGCGCGCCGCCTGCTCGCCGGCGAGGCCCGCATCGGCTGACCGCGATTCGCCCGGCGCGCGCCGGGTGAGCGCATAGGGTGGGTGGTACGGCATTGCCGCACATCCGGAGGGAGCCATGGCGACCGCCGTCCGCTACATCGTCGACGACGTCGACGCCGCCGTCGCCTTCTACTGTCACCAGCTCGGTTTCCGGGAGGTCATGCATCCGGCGCCGGCGTTCGCCATGCTGACCCGGGACGACCTCCGCCTCTACCTCAGCGCCCCCGGCGGCCCCGGAGGCGGCGGCCAGGCGATGCCGGACGGCACGGTCCCCCGACCGGGCGGCTGGAACCGGTTCCAGATCGAGGTCGACGACCTCGACGCCACCGTCGACCGGCTCCGCGCTGCCGGGGTCCGGTTCCGCAGCGACATCATCGTCGGGGTCGGGGGCAGGCAGATCCTGGCGGACGACCCCTCCGGCAACCCGGTGGAGCTGTTCGAGCCGGGTCGCCCGGAGGCGTAGGCGTCCCGCCGGAGGGCCGCGGCGAGCCGGTGACGGGGCCGCCGCCGACGGCGGACGTGCCCACCGCACCGCAATCGCGTCGCCGGTCGTACCTAGTCCACCGCTCGGGGACGGGCAAGGGTGATGATCTCGGGACTGGTGGGCGTGTAGGGTCCGCGGTCCCAGTCGCCGAACCGTTCCGCGACCTCCAGCCCGGCGGCGGCCAGCAGGGTGTCCAGGTGCTCGGCGGTGACGTACCGCATGTACCCGTGGTAGCGGCGTGGTTCCGGCAGCGAAGGCCACTGTACGTGGTGGTCAGTGACACTAAACCTTGCGTGTCCGGCGGCGTGGCCTCGTGGACCTGGGTGAGCGGCGCACCGTCGGGGTCGCGGGAGTGCAGCGGGTGGTCGGGCGTCCACGACTCCCAGTCGCGGGTGGCGGGGTTGCGGGTCTCGAACGCGAACACCCCGCCGGGGACCAGCGCGCGCCGCACCGCCGCGAGGGCGGTGACGGTCTCCTCGTCGCTGGGCAGCTCCTGGAAGGCGTGGCCGGTCATCACGGCCAGGTCGAACTCCTCCTTCCAGTCGACGGTGGTGAGGTCGCCGTGCACCCACTCGATGTCGGTGCGCACTCTGGCCCGATCCAGCATCGCCGCCGCCGGGTCGAGCCCGACCAGGCGACCGGTGTGCCCCTCCGCGCGGGTGCGGTGCAGCGGCGTGCCCGTACCGCAGCCCACGTCGAGCACGGCGCGGGCGCCACGGATGAGCGACAGGTAGAACTCGTCGTCGGGACCCCAGGTGTTCAGGTGGTCGTACAGGCGGGCCAGATGCGGGTCGTCGTACGCGTTCGTCACGGCGCTCGGTCCGTGGAGATCACCGGTGGCCCGCAACCGGTTTGTGCCACGGCGTCCCGAACACCTGATACACCCGTACGAGGCTGTGTCCGGTTGCGAAAGGTACCGTTGGCCCATGGAACTCTTCGCGATGGCACTCCTGGCGCTGGCGGTGTTGGGCGCGTACTGGACGATCCGGAAACAGAGCGCGCAGCGTCAGGAGCGGGAGCTTGCCGACGCGGAGGCCGAGGCCCGGCGGTGGTACGACCGGCTCGGCGGGCAGGTGCTCAACCTCAGGGACGACGGCAGCGTGGCGGTGCGGCAGGCGCTCGCGGACGCCAGCGAGCGGTACACTGCGGCCGGAGCCCAGCTGGCGCGGGCGCGCACCGTGACCCAGTTCCGGCTGGCGCGGGAGACCGCGATCGAGGGCCTGATGTACGTGCGGGCGGCACGGGAGGCCATGGGGCTGGACCCGGGTCCCCCGCTGCCGCCGCTGGCCGCCGCGCACGGAACCGGCGAGCTGCGGGAGACCCGCGAGGTGGAGGTCGACGGGCAGACCTTCCGCGCCGGGCCGCACCCGGGTCCGGACACGCCGTACTACTACCCCGGTGGTCGGGTGGAGGGCCGCCCGGTGCCGGCCGGTTGGTACTCGCAGCCGATCTGGAAGCCGGCGCTGGCGGGAGCGGCCGGCGCGCTCGGCGCGATGATGATCGTCAACGCGCTGTTCCCGCCGGTGTACGGGTACGGCGCCGGCTACGAGCAGGGTTTCGCCGACGGCCTCGAGCACGGCGGTGCCGGGGTCGGCGGCGACGCGAGCGGGGACTTCGGCGGGCTGGACGTCGGCGGGGACTTCGGCGGCTTCGACGGCGGCTTCGGCATCTGAGCCGGCCTCACCCGCGCGCTGCCCTGCCCGCCGCGGGCTCCGCCCGCCCGCCCCGGCCCACCCCGGTAGGGCGGTGCACCCCGACGCGCCGGACGCGTGCACGGCCGGCATGAGCTGCGTGGCGTACCGTCCGTGACGTGACCCCTACCAGCGCGGCGGTACGCCGCCTGGCGGCCGGCGCGGCGGTGCCCACCCTGGCGGCGGTGGCGCTGGCCGGCTGCGCCGGGGACGGTCCGGCGGGCCGGTTCGTGGCCTCCCCGACCGGTCCACCGGTGGCGGCGAGCCCGACGCCGCCCCCGTTCGTGGGATGGTCCGACCCGGCCCGGGTCGGCCGGCCGTACGGCGACACGGTCGCCGGCCTGTTGACGTTCCGGGGCAACCCGACCCGCACCTACTACGGCACCGGGCCGGTGCCGCGCACCGAGCCGGTGGAGCTGTGGCGCTACCCGCGCACCGGCGGACTGTGCTCGCAGACCGCCGTGGGCGGCGAGGTCAGCACGTGGTGCGGCACCGGGTGGACCGGGCAGCCGGCGGTGTTCGAGCGCGACGGGCGGACGTGGCTGGTGGTCGGCGCGTACGACGCGGCCGTGCACTTCCTGGACGCGGCGACCGGCGAGCCGCTGCTGCCGAAGTTCCAGACCGGCGACATCATCAAGGGCTCGGTCACCGTCGACCCGGACGGCTACCCGCTGGTCTACTTCGGATCCCGGGACGACAACTACCGGATCGTGGCGTTCGACCGGGAGCAGCCGACCGAGCTGTGGCGCCTGTCGGCGTACGACGTCTCCCCCACGATGTGGGACAACGACTGGGACGGCGCCGGCCTGGTCATCGACGACTATCTGCTCATCGGCGGGGAGAACAGCGTCTTCCACATCGTCAAGCTCAATCGCGGGTACGACGCCGACGGGCGGGTCACGGTCGACCCGGAGCTGGTGTTCTTCACCCCCGGCTGGGACGACCAGGTGCTGCGGGACTTCGGGCTCAACCAGATGGCGATCGAGAACTCCGTGGCGGTCTGGCGGGACACCGTGTACTTCGCCAACTCCGGAGGCCTGGTGCAGGGCTGGGACCTCAGCGGGTTTGCCGAGGGGCGACAGCCGACGCGGGTGTTCCGGTTCTGGGCCGGCGACGACGTCGACGCCTCGGTGGTCGTCGACGAGGAGGGCATGCTGTACGTGGGGGCGGAGTACGAGCGGGCCACCGCCCGGTCGCGGGAGGTCGGGCAGGTCTTCAAGCTCGACCCCAGCCGGCCCGACGACCCGTTGGTGTGGAGCGTGCACGACCGGGACACCATCCCGTCGGGGATCTGGGGCACGCCCGGCCTGTACGAGGACCTCGTCATCGTCGGCACCAACGGCGGGCGGGTGCTCGGCATCGACCGTGCCACCGGCGCGGTCCGGTGGGAGCTGCACCTGACCGGCCCGGTGTGGCAGTCCCCGGTCATCGTCGACGGGGTGCTGCTGATCGGTGACTGCGCCGGCGAGATGCACGCCTTCCATGTGTCGGACACCCGCGCCGAGCCGGACCACCTGTGGACGTACCGGATCGGCGGAGGGTGCATCGAGTCCACGCCCGCGGTGTGGAACGGCGTGCTGTACGTCGGCACCCGCGCCGGCGCCATCCACGCGCTCGGCGCGGGCCAGCCCACGGGGGTGAAGGCGCGGTAGGATCCGGTCGTGGCCGATCCGTCCGCGCCCGCGAGCACCGACGTCATCCAAGAAATCGGCATATGTCGACTGGTGCCGGTCATCGTGCTGGAGGACGCGACGGCCGCGGCGCCCCTGGCGGACGCGCTCGTGGCCGGTGGGCTCCGTTGCGCCGAGGTCACGTTCCGGACGGCGGCGGCGGAGGCCGCGCTGGCGGCGATGGCCCGGGACCGGCGGCTGCTGGTCGGCGCCGGCACGGTGGTGCGGCCCGAGCAGGTGGACCGGGCGCTCGCTGCCGGAGCGCGGTTCATCGTCTCCCCCGGGTTCAGCGCCGCGGTGGTGCACCGCTGCCGGGAGGTGGGTCTCCCGGTCATCCCAGGTGTCGCCACGGCCACCGAGATCCAGGCCGCCGTCCAGGAAGGACTGACGGTGCTCAAGTTTTTCCCGGCCGAGGCGATGGGCGGGCTGGCCACCCTCGCGGCGCTGGCGGCGCCGTTCCCGGACGTGCGGTTCATCCCCACGGGCGGCGTCAACGCCGGCAACCTCGGCGCGTACCTCGCCCACGCCAGCGTCCTGGCGGTGGGCGGCAGCTGGATGGTCGCGCCGAAGCTCATCCGCGCCGGCGCGTGGGACGAGATCACGAAGCTCACCACCGAGGCCGTGGCGCTCGCCGCCGCGTCACGGCCACAGTAGACGACCGCAGGAGGTTCCCGCATGCAGCTGCGCGACCCGTCCGAATGCCGCTACGACGCCGTCGCCCTCGGTGAGGTGATGCTGCGGCTGGACCCGGGCGAGGGTCGGGTACGCACGGCCCGGCAGTTCCGCGTGTGGGAGGGCGGCGGCGAGTACAACGTCGCCCGCGGGCTGCGACGCTGCTTCGGGATGCGCACCGCGGTCGTCACCGCGCTGGCCGACAACGAGGTGGGCCGCCTCATCGAGGACCTGATCCTCACCGGCGGCGTGGACACCTCGCTGATCCGCTGGGTGCCGTACGACGGGATCGGGCGCACCGTCCGCAACGGGCTCAACTTCACCGAGCGCGGCTTCGGGATCCGCGGCGCGCTCGGGGTCTCCGACCGCGGGCACACCGCCGCCAGCCAGCTCGCCCCCGGCGACATCGACTGGGACGACCTGTTCGGTCGGCAGGGCGTCCGCTGGTTCCACACCGGTGGCATCTTCGCCGGACTGTCGGACACCACGCCGCAGGTCATCGAGGAGGCGATGGTGGCCGCCAAGCGGTACGGCACGGTCGTCTCCTACGACCTCAACTACCGGCCCAGCATCTGGAAGGCCATCGGCGGGCAGGCCCGCGCCCGCGAGGTCAACCAGCGGCTGGCCCGGTACGTGGACGTGATGCTCGGCAACGAGGAGGACTTCACCGCGGCGCTCGGGTTCGAGGTGCCGGACACCGACCCGGAGCTGACCAACCTGCCGGTGGCGGGCTTCAAGGCGATGATCGGCCAGGTCACCGAGAGCTACCCCAACCTGGAGGTGGTGGCGACCACGCTGCGCGCGGTGCGCAGCGCCACCATCAACGACTGGGGCGCCATCGCCTGGTCGAAGGAGACCGGGTTCGTGCAGGCCACCGACCGGCCGGGCCTGGAGATCCTCGACCGGGTCGGCGGCGGCGACAGCTTCGCCTCCGGCCTCATCTACGGGCTGATGGTCAAGGGTGACCTCGCCACCGCGGTGGAGTACGGCGCCGCGCACGGCGCACTGGCGATGACCACCCCCGGGGACACATCGATGGCCACGCTGCAGGAGGTCGAGCGGCTCGCCGCCGGGGGTAGCGCCCGCGTGCAACGCTGACCCGCGGGCAACCCTCCGGTCCGGCGCGTGGTTCGACCGGTGGCGACCGGCGCACCGCGTAGTCAACCGGTGGCGACCAGCGCACCGCGTGGTCAACCGGTGGCGACCAGCGCACCACTG
>VSBZ01000016.1:0-38049 GCA_047459215.1 Micromonosporaceae bacterium
CGACCACCTCACCGGCGACGACCGCGCCTACCACGCGCAGTGCACCGTCCACTTCTCCGGCGCGCTGCGGGTGGACCTGCTGGAGCGCGCACTCAACACGGTGGTCGAGCGGCACGAGATCCTGCGGACGGTCTTCGTCGACACCGCCGACGGACCGCGCCAGGTCGTCGTGCCGCGCTACCGGTACGAGCTGCCGGTCCACGACCTGAGCGGGTTGTCCGGTGACGCCCGGGACAGGGCCCTGGAGCGGCTGGTGCAGGAGGCGACGGCGGCCCGCATCGATCCGGGCCGGCTGCCGCTGGTGCGCTGGACCCTGGTGCGGCTCGCCCCCGAGGAGCACGTCCTCATCCAGGTGGAGCACCACCTCGTCCACGACGGGTGGTCCCACGCGGTCATGTGGAAGGAGATCGAATCCTGTTACGTGGCCTGGGCCCAGGGGCGGGAGCCGTCCCTGCCACCGCTGCCGGTGCAGTACGCGGACTACGCCACCTGGCAGCGACACCGGCGTGGTGGCGCCGGTCATGACCGTTCCCTGCGCTACTGGGTGGACCGGCTTCAAGACCTCCCGGAGCCGCTCGACCTGCCGTTCGCCCGTCCCCGGCCGGTGCGTCAGACGTTCCACGGAGACGCCAGGCGGATCGAGATCGACCGCGACCTCTACGAGGCCCTCCGGCGGTTCAGCCGCGACCGCGGGGTGTCGCTGTTCACCACCATGTACGCCGCCTTCGTCGTGCTGCTGCACCTGCTCACGGGCAGGACGGACGTGCTGGTCGGCACCGCGGTGGCCAACCGCCGGCCGCCGGTGACCGCCGGCCTGGTGGGCATGCTGGTCAACCTGGTGGTGCTCCGGATGGCGCCGGGACCGGCGAGGTCCTTCGACGACCTGCTCGCCGAGGCCCGCGACGTGGTGGCCGCGGCCATCGCCCACCAGGACACCCCGTTCCCCGAGGTGGTGCGCCACGTGCGGCCTCCGCGCGACCCCAGCCGCAACCCGATCACCCAGATCTGCTTCAGCTTCCACGACTCACCGGTCCCGGAGCTGGCGTGGCCCGGGGTGACCGGGCGGATCGTCGAACGGAGCAACCGGACGGCGAAGTTCGACCTCAACCTGATCGTGGTGCCGAGAGCCGAGCAACGCGCCGGCGCCCGGGAGGCCGAGCGGACCGACACCCTGGCGGTCATCTGGGAGTTCAACACCGACCTGTTCGACGAGCCGACCGTGCGGCGGATGGCCGACCAGTACGAGCGCGTGCTCCGTGCCGTCATCGACGCACCCGACCGCGGGATCGGCACGCTCGCGACCGCGATCGCGACGGACGTCGCGGAGCCGCGCCACGGCACCGCGTCCGCGGCCGTTCCGGCCGACGACCTGGTGGCGCTGGTGCGCCGGTGGGAGCAGGAGACGCCACAGGCGCCGGCGATCGTCGCCGGTGACACCGTGCTGACCTACGGGCAGCTGGGCGCCAGGTCCGACGCGCTGGCACACGCCCTCGCCACCGCCGTCCGCGACGCCGGCGGCGACCAATCGACGGTCGTGCCACTCGTGCTGGACCGCAGCCCCGACCTGTTCGTCGCCATGCTGGCCACCTGGAAAGCCGGACTCCCCTACAGCGTCATCGACCCCACCGAACCACCGGCACGCATGTCCACGATGCTGGCCGACCTCACCGCACCCGTCGTGGTGACCCGCAGCGACCTAACGCCACACCTCCCCGACCACCCACCCCCCGTGGTACTGGTCGACCACGACCACCCACCCGGCAGCGACACACTCGAATGGATCGGTGACGGCTCACTGGCGTACGTCCTGTACACCTCCGGCTCCACCGGCACCCCCAAAGGAGTGATGGTCACCAGGGAAGCGGTGTCGAGCTTCTGCGGGTGGCAACGCAGGTTCCTCGGGGTGTCGGCGGTCGACCGGGCGTCACAACTTGCGTCGCCAAGCTTCGATGGTAGTAATGTGGAGTACTGGCCGTACCTGTCGGCGGGGGCGAGCGTGCACCTGGTTCCGGAACCGTTGCGGGCCGACCCGGCGGGGCTCATCGCCTGGTTGGCCGACAACGCCATCACGCACGCCTTCGCCCCGACTCCCATCGCTGAGATGCTTCTGTCCGACCCGGACGTGGTCCGCCTGCCACTGCGGACGCTCATGACCGGTGGTGACGTGCTCCACCGCCGGCCACCACATTGGGCAACGTTTACATTGCTCAACATGTACGGTCCGACGGAGACCACGATCGCGTCCACGTACGCGGTGGTGGGGCCGGGGCCGTCGGGTGAGCCGGCGCCGGTGGGGTTCCCCGTCGACGGCACGGTGGTGCGGGTGCTGGACGACTCCGGCCAGCCCGTGCCCGCCGGGGTCACCGGTGAGATCTTCATCGGCGGGGTGGGCCTGGCCCGCGGCTACCACCGGCAGCCCGCGCTCACCGCCGCGTCCTTCGTACCCGACCCGTTCGCGTCAGTCCCCGGCAGCCGCATGTACCGCACCGGCGACGTGGGGTTCCTCCGCCCCGACGGGGCACTGGTGGTGACCGGCCGCCGCGACCGGCAGGTGAAGATCCGCGGCATGCGGGTCGAGCTCGGCGAGATCGAAGCCGCGCTGCTGACCGTCGACGGCGTGGTGGCCAGCGCGGCGCGCCTCTGGCGGGACGGGGACCGCCAGACGCTGGTCGGATACGTGGTGGTGGAGCCGGGTGCCACCCTCGGGCCGGACGACGTCCGGGCCACGCTCGGCCGGCGGTTGCCCGGGCACATGGTGCCCGGCAGCGTGGTGGTCCTCCCCGAGCTGCCGCTCACCGACCGCGGCAAGGTCGACTACCGCAGGCTGCCCGCCCCGGGCCCCCGGCCGCCGCGGCCGCCGGACGCGTTCCCGCTGAGCGACCACGAGCGGCTGCTGTGCCAGGTGTGGGCGGACATGCTGGGAGTCGCGACGGTCGGTCCCCACGACGACTTCTACGCCCTCGGCGGCCACTCGCTGCTGGCCATGCGCATCTCCGCGCGGTTGCGGCACGAACACGGCATCGACCTGCGGGTGAGCGACATCCTCGAGCGGCCCACCATCGCCGAGCTCGCCGCGCTGATCGGCAAGCAGTCGCCACGGTCACGGGAGGGGCGCCCGTCGTGACACGCGCGGTCAGGCCCGCCAGGTTCGGCATCCGGCGCCCCGATTTCGGGGTGCTGGCCGACCGCGACTACCGCCAGCTGTTCGGGGCGACCGCGGCGAGCCAGTTCGGTTTCCACATCACGTTGCTGGCGTTGCCGCTGGCGGCGATCCTCGCCCTGAACGCCACCGAGTTCGAGGCGGGCCTGGTCTACGCGCTCATGAACGCGGCCTTCCTGCTGATCGGGCTGCCGGCCGGTGCGTGGCTGGACCGCACGCGGCGACGACCGGTCATGGTGGCCGGAGACCTGGCCCGGGCCGCGCTGCTGCTGTCGGTGCCGGTGGCCTGGTGGGCGGGGTCGCTGACCCTAATCCACCTGTACGTGGTGTCGTTCCTGTTCGGCATCTTCACCGTTCTGTTCGACGTCGCCTACCAGAGCTATCTGCCGCAGCTGGTGGGCCGGCAGCGTCTGGTGGAGGCAAACGCGCGGCTGGAGTCGGTCCGGGCACTGGCCCAGGTGAGCGCTCCAGGGCTCGGCGGGTACCTGGTGCAGCTGCTCACGGCACCGGTGGCGCTGCTGGCCAACGCCGTCGCCATGGCGGCGTCCTCACTGCTCATCCTCCGCATCCGCAAGCCGGAGCCGGCGTCGCCACGGTCGGGGTCCACCCGCCTGCTCGCCGACATCGCCGAGGGCCTGCGCTTCGTGCTCGGCCACTCGCTGCTGCGCCCGATCGCGGTGTGCACGGCGACCGTGAACCTGTTCCTCAGCATCTACCTGGCGATGCTGACGTTCTTCCTCGCCCGCGACCTCGCGTTACCGGAAGGCCAGATCGGGCTGATCATGTCGGTCGCCGGGGCCGGGAGTGTGGTGGGCGCGCTGGTCGCCCGACGGTTCTCCGCATGGGTGGGGCACGGGCCGGCGATCTGGCTGTCGGCGGCGCTCGGCTCGCCGTTCGCGCTGCTGATGCCGCTGGCGCAGCCCGACTGGCGGGTGTGGCTGGGGGCCGCGGGCCTGCTGGTCACGTTCGGCGCCGCGGTCGTGTACAACGTCGCCCAGGTCAGTCTCAGGCAGGCGGTGACGCCCGACCGCCTGCTGGGCCGGATGAACGCCACCATGCGCTTCCTGGTGTGGGGCACGCTGCCGCTCGGCGGCGTGCTCGGCGGTCTGTTCGGAGACTGGTTCGGCTCCCGCACCACCCTGGTCGTCGGCGCGCTGGGAGCAACGCTGGCCTTCCTGCCCGTGCTGCTGTCGCCGCTGCGCGGCATGCGCACGGTGCCCGACCACCTGATCCCCGAACCGCGACAAGCGTGACGCCTCGTAGCCGTGGCACACGGTCACCACGGAGGTGGTTGGCATGAACGTGCAGCTCCTGGGGCCGGTCGAGCTACGGGGGGCCGACGGTAGGCCGAGGCCGATCATGCCGCGCCTGCAGTGCATGCTGGCCGCACTGGCCATGACGCCCCGACGGCCGGTCCCCACCGAGACGCTGGTGGGGTGGCTGTGGGGCGACGAGCATCCGCACAACGTCCGCGAGTCCCTGTACACGCACGCGTCCCGACTACGTTCCCACGTGGAGCAGGCGGGTGGTGTGCTGCGACGCGGCAGCGGCGGTTACGTCCTCGACATCGACCCGGACCGGGTCGACCTCCACCGGTCCCGCCGCCTGGCCGCCGAGGCACGCGCCGCCGCGGCGGCCCCGTCCGGTGGTGAGCGGGCCGCCCGGCTGTGGCGCGAGGCGTGCGAGCTGTGGCGCGCCACCCCGCTGGCGGGACTGCCGGGCGACTGGGCGGCGCGGGTACGCGACGGCCTGGACCAGGAGCGGTTGACCCTGCTGACTGAGCGGTTCCACGCCGAGCTGGCGTGCGGCGCCCACGAGTCGGTGATCGACCCACTGTCGGCCGCCCACACCGAGTACCCGTTGGCCGAACCGCTGGCCGGCCTGCTCATGCTGGCGCTGTACCGCAGCGGTCGGCTCACCGACGCGCTGAGCGTGTACGCGCGCCTCCGGCGGCGCCTGGTGGACGCCATCGGGACCGAGCCGGGACCGGATCTGCAGGAGCTGCACCGCCGGATGCTGCGCCGCGACCCCGGCCTGCTGGCCGACGGCCCCGCCGGCCAGCGCCCCACGGTCACCGTGAGCCCGGCACAGCCGACGGTCCCGGCACAGCTACCGGCGGACGTCGTGGCCTTCACCGGCCGCCGGGACCAGCTGCGCCTGCTCGACGCGGCCGCGCCCCGGCCGACGGACCCGTGCGTCGTGGTGACCATCGAGGGCGCCGGCGGCGTCGGCAAGACCGCGCTGGCGGTGCACTGGGCCCACCGGGCGCGGCAGCGGTTCCCGCACGGACAGCTCTACGTCAACCTCCGCGGCCACGCCCCGGACCACGGCCTGACACCGTTGGAGGCGCTGGGCCGCTTCCTGCGGGCGCTCGGCGTGAGGCCGGAGCAGGTGCCCGCCGAGCTCGACGAGGCCGCCTCCCTGTACCGCAGCATCCTCGCCGACCGCAGGGTGCTGGTGCTGCTGGACGACGCGGCCGGATGCGAGCAGGTGCGGCCGCTGATCCCCGGCAGCAACGGCTCGATGGTGCTCGTGACCAGCCGTAACCGGCTGGGCGGCCTGGTCGCCCTCGACGGCGCCCAGCAGGTGCGCCTGGACGTGCTCACGGCCGACGAGTCGCGCACCCTGCTGACCCGCGTGCTCCGCGCGCAGAAGGTGACCGCCAGCGCGTCGGCCGTCGACGAGCTGGCGCGGCTGTGCGGCCACCTGCCGTTGGCGTTGCGGATCGCCTGCGCAACGGTGATCGGACGACCTCGCCAGCAGCTTGAGGAGGTCGTCGCACTCCTGCGCGACCACGGTCGACTGGAGGCGCTGACCGTACCCGGCGAGCCGGACAGCGCGGTGCTGACGACGTTCGAGCTGTCCTATGCCCGCCTGCCGGCCGAGGCCGGGCGGATGTTCCGGATGCTGGGCGTGGTGCCGGTGCCGACCGTGACCGCCGGCAGCGCCGCCGCGCTGTGCGGCGTCACCGTGGACAAGGCCGCTCAGCTGCTGGGCACGCTGGCGGACGCCCACATGGTGCAGGAGGAGCCGGCGGGGCAGTTCGCCCCTCATGACCTGCTGCGGGAGTACGCCAGCTACCGCTTCCGTCAGGAGGAGGGCGATCCGCGGCCGGCGCGCGAGCGCCTGTACGCCTACTACCTGAGCCACGCCCGGGCAGCGGCACAGCTGCTGTTTCCCGACGCCGTACGGCTGCCCGCCGGGCCGGGCGAGGCCGAGCCGCTGTCGGTGTTCAGCGACGCGGAGCAGGCGTTGGCCTGGTTGTCCCAGGAGCTGACCAACCTGGTCGCCGCCATCCGCCACTCCGCGAAGGAGACGCCCGGGCGGGTGACGTGGCTGCTGGCCGACAGCCTGCGCAGCTACCTGTGGATGCGCCGTCATCTGCAGGAATGGGCGGCGATCGGCGAGGCCGCGCAGGCATGCGCGCAGCGGGAGGGTGACCACAGCGGCCAGGCGGCGGCCCGGCTGAGCCTCGGGGACCTCCACCTGGCGCGGTGCCGCTACCGGGAGGCGATCGCACACTACCGGGCCGCGGCCGACCACGCCCGCAAGGCCGGGTGGGAGGCCTGCGAGGCCGCGGCACTGACGAACTGCTCTATTGTGGACTGGGAGCAGGGACGGCTCCGCGAGGCGGCCGAGTGCCTCGACCAGATCCTGACCGCGCACCGGAGGGCGGGCCGTACCGCCGCGGCGGCGTGCGTGCTGGCGAGGCTCGGCGTCATCCGCCGGGAGCTCGGGCTGCTCGGCCAGGCGGCTGGCGATCTCTCTGATGCGGTCGCGCTGCACCGCGCCTGTGGGTCCACCGGCGGCGAGGCCCACGCGCTGGGCAACCTGGGCGAGCTGATGCGCGACCTGAACCGGCTCGACGAGGCGCGGGTCAATCTCGTGAACAGTCTGGCGCTGTACCGCCGCATCGGCGACCGGTACGGCGAAGCCAACGCCCTGTGGGCGCTGGCGATGGTGGACAGCGACGCCGGGCGCCACCGCGACGCGGTCCGGCACGCCACGGCCAGTGTGGACCTCGCCGCCGACCTGGGAGACGAGCGGACACTCGCCGACGCGCTCACGGCGGCCGGGGGGATCGAGCTGCGGGTGGGCCGGGTACCCCAGGCCATGGCGCACCACCGCCAGGCGCTGGAGCTGGCCAGCGGAAGCGGTGCGCTCCTCCAGCGGACCCGGGCCCTGATCGGCCTGGCCGCCGCGGAGCTACGCGACGGAAGCCACCACCGTGCGGTCGACCGGGCGGGGCAGGCGCTCCAGACCGCGCAGCGGTACGGCTACCGCCTGCTGGAGGGGCAGGCGTACGCGACCCTCGCCGCCGCGCGGCTGGCGATGGGTCAGATTCCGCAGGCGTGGGAGGCGGCGCAGGCGGCCCTGGCGCTGCAGCGCCGGACCGGCCACCGGCTCGGCGAGGTCCGTACGGCTCAGCTTCTCGCCCGGCTGCGCTGGGCCGCCGCCGACGAGGCGTCGGTCTCCGTGGCCGGAGTGTGGTGACCCACGCGTCGCCGCTTGCCTGTGGTGCGGCTCACCGGTCGGGTCGCCGGTGCCGCGGTGGTGACGCTTCGACCTTCTTCGCGTCGGCGAGCGCCGACGTGACGAGCGCGACGAGCGAGTCCAGATCGAACGGACCGTGGTGGCGGCGGCCGTTGGCGAAGAACGTCGGCGTGCCGCTGGCGCCGCTCTCGTCGGCGCTGTCCACGTCCCGCGCCACCCGGGACGCGTACCTGCGGGACCGCAGCTCTTCCGTGAACCGTTCCACGTCGAGTCCGAGCTGTCGGGCGTACCGGATGAGGTCCTCCGTCTCCAGCGCGTCCTGGTGGCGGTAGAGCAGGTCGTGCATCTCCCAGAACTTGCCCTGGGCGGCGGCCGCCTCGGCCGCCTCCGCGGCCCGCTGCGCGTGCGGGTGCACCTCCGGTAGGGGGAGGTGCCGGAACACGTACCGCAGCTCCGTGCCGAACCGGCGCACCAGCTCGCGGATGACCGGCTCCGCCTGGCCGCAGTACGGGCACTCGTAGTCGCCGTACTCGACCAGCGTGACCTTGGCGTCGGCCGGCCCGCGGACGTGGTCGATGTCGGGGTCGACCGGTTCGGAGAGGTCCTCCAGCGGCGGCGCGGGAGCGGCGCGCGTGGCCGGTCCCCGCCGGCGTAGCAGCAGGTCGGCGACCCGGAACACCACCCACGCCAGGACGGTCGCCACCACGGCGGCGGCGAGGATGCCGACCTTCGCCTCGTCGAGCTGTCTGTCCTGGAAGACGAACTCGGCGATGAACAGGGACACGGTGAAGCCGATGCCGGCGACGGTGGCGGCCCCGGTCAGCGCGGGCCACGGAAGCGTGCGCGGGAACCCGCCCAGCGCCCGCCGGCTGGCGAGGAAGCTGGCCCCGGTGATACCCACCAGTTTCCCCACCACCAGGCCGACGACGATGCCGATGGTGATCGGCGAGGTCGCCGCCTGGCGCAGCAGCTCACCGCTGAGGTGCACGCCCGCGTTCGCCAGTGCGAACAGGGGCACGATGACGTAGCTGGTCCACGGGTGCCACAGGTACTGGAGCCGCTCGTTGGGTGAGATCGCCTGCTGCAGGCCGCGGGAGGCGGTGCGTGCGTACCGGGAGGTGGGCTGCTCCCGGAACAGCCGCCACAGGTCCGCCGCGCGCTCCAGGCCCGTCCGCGACGGCGGGTAGGCGGTGGTCAGCAGGCCCATGGCAACGCCGGCGAGGGTGGGATGCACGCCTGAGGCCTCCAGGGCCAGCCACAGCCCGACCCCGAGGAGGAAGTACACCTGGCCGCGGTGCACGCCCGCGGCGCGCAGCGCCACGATGAGGCCGAACACGCCGGCGGCGATGAGCAGCGGCATCAACGCCAGGTCGGAGGTGTACGCCAGCGCGATCACCACGAGCGCCAGGACGTCATCCATGATCACGACGGTGAGGAGGAAGACCCGTACCCGCGACGCCCATCGCCGGCCGACCAGGCCGAGCAGGCCGAGCGCGAAGGCGGTGTCGGTGGCCATCACGATGCCCCACCCCCGCGCGTGCGGGGTGCCGGCGGTGAACGCCAGGTAGATCAGCGCCGGCACGGCCATCCCGCCGAGCGTCGCGACCGCGGGCAGCACCAGCCGACGCCGCTCCCGCAGGTCCCCCAGGTCGAACTCCCGTCGCACCTCCAGCGCGGCGACGAAGAAGAACAGCGTCAGCAGGCCGCTGTTGAGCCACTCCCGCAGGGTCAGCGACAGCTCCGCACGGGCGAGCCGGATCGACAGCTCGCTACCCCAGACGGCCTCGTAGCTGCCGGCCGACCAGGGCAGGTTCGCCCACACCAGCGCGGCGAGCGCCGCGACCAGCAGGACGACCGCGCTGCCGACCTCGGTCTGGACGAAGACGCGGGCCGGCCGGGCCACCGCGCGCGCCCAGGGTGTCCGGCCGGCGAGCGGCCCGGTCGAGTCGGCCATCGGTCAGACCCTCCGGTCGGTCGTAGCCGGGCGCCGGGCCGGACTCGGCGACCTGCCGTGGCCCCGATCCCGACGCCGCCAGGATACGTCGACGTCACCTGCCACGCCGCCCGATCGACCGCAACCGTCCCACGACGAGGTCGTCGGCGCACAAGACTGGCGCACCGCCGCGGTCGGGGCGCTCGACCCGTGGCGAACGGTCGCCACACGAGCCGTGCGCCTCGCCCCTGTATCGACGCCGCAGCGCCGGCGGCGACTCGACGACGCCGCGGCCGGCGAGCAGGGCGGGTACACCTCCGGCCTCGGTCACCCGGACGCGCGGGTGGGACGTCACCTCCGTACTTAGAGGACATTTGTACCTCTGCACGTCTCCGGATCCGCCGCGCCCCGGTCCTCCCGCGGCGTGTCACCCGAGTCTGGGCCACGGCCCCTCGACCGGAGGTACCCCCTGGCTCGAGCGAGAGCCTCTGTCGCGACCTTCGCTCACGACAATCCTTGCTGTCCTCCCGTGAGAGATTCAGGACTTCGGGCCGCATGCCGTATGCGGAAGGTCGATCCGTACCTGTCCGCCGCGCCGCTGCAGCTTTGACGCGAAGCGCCACGGGTCGGGCCGCACCCGGTCCCTAATTCATCGATGTCTTCAAGATCCAGTAGCAGCCTTGTCGCATCCGAGGGCCGACCGTACCGTCGCAGCCGTGACAGATGGGCAGCCGGGCGTACGGCAGATCAAGGACCCGGAGGTTCTCAAGATCCTGGCGCAGCCGATCCGGCAGAAGCTGTGGCGGATGCTGCTTCTCCAGGGTCCGGCCACCGTGGGCTCGCTCGCCAAGCAGCTCGACGCCGATCCGGGTCAGGTCAGTTACCACCTACGTGAGCTGGCCCGGGGAGGCTGGGTCGAGCGCGCCCCGGAGCTGGCGCGGGACCGCCGTGAGAGCTGGTGGCGCGCCGTGGACGAGTCGACCGCCTGGCGGACGGAAGACTTCCCCACCGCCGAGGAGACGGCCCTGATGCTCCACCTCGGGATGCTGATGCTGCGCGAGGACATGCACCAGCTCCAAGCGTCCATGCGAGACCGGCCGCAGCGGAGTCCGCAGTGGCGGGACGCCACTTGCACCGCCCGCGCCTTCCTGCACCTGACCGCCGATGAGGCGCGGGAGATGAACGCCGAGCTCACCGCCGTGCTGGCCCGCTGGGCGCAGCATGGCGACCGCGCCCGGGCGCAGGGCGACACCGCCGGCAGGCGACCGTACTTCGTCGTCATGTACGGCGTTCCCGAAGGCTCAGCCGGGGAGGCGGAGTGACAGGCGTGTCGCACACCACCACCGGACAGTCGGGCGGCCGGCTGGAGCGGGTCCCAGCGCCCGCCCTGCCGCCACTGCGCCGCGACGCGCGCGTGCTCGGGTGGGCCGCCGCCCACGGGGTGTCCGCCCTCGGCGATCGGGTCCTGTACGTGGCGCTGATCTTCACCGCGGCCCAGATGGCGTCGCCGGCGATGGTGGGCCTCGTCACCGCCTGCGCGGTCCTGCCCAACGCGGTGTTCACCCTGCTCGGCGGGGCGATCGCCGACCGTACCGGGGCGCGCCGGACCATGATCATATCCAATCTGTCGCAGCTGGCGATCCTGCTCGCCGTGTTGCTGGTGCTGGCCCTCGACGGCGTCTCGCTGGCGACTCTCCTCGTGCTGGCGCTGGCCTACGGAACCGCCACCGCCTTCTACGAGCCGGCCTCGTTCGCATTCCCGCGCCAGCTGCGCCCCACCGCCGACCTGACCCGGGTGGCCGGCATCCGGCAGCTGGCCGACCGGGTCGCCGCCATCGGCGGCCCGCCGGTCGGCGGGGTGGTGGTCGCTGCTCTCGGACTGGGGGGGCGCTGCTGGCGGACGCCGTCACGTTCGCGGTCGTCGCGACCGTGCTCCTGTTGGTACGGCCGCGCTGGCCGCGGGAGCGCGCCACCGGCGCCACCGTGCTGGCCGACGTCCGGGCGGGCTGTCCTACGTGTGGCGCACCCCGCGGGCACGGCATCTGGTGATCGCAGTGGCCGGGCTGAACGTCTTCGTGTGGCCGGTGATCGCGGTCGGGCTGGTCCTGCGCACCACCGCCCAAGGCTGGGGCGCCGCCGCCCTCGGCGTGCTGATGGGTTCGATCGGCGCGGCGGCACTGGTCGGCACGTTGGTGATGCTGCGGTGGCGCCCGCAGCGGGTGGTGTTGGTGGCGTTGCTCTTCCTGCTGGCACAAGCGGTGTCACTGGTCGTGATCGGCTTCGCGCCCTTCACGGGTGTGCTGGCGGCGACGCTCACGGCCGGGCTCACCGCGGGCCTCGCGTCGCCGTTGCTGGCGGGAGCGCTACAGGCCACCATCGACGACGCGTACGTGGCGCGGGCTGGCTCGGTGATCGACCTGTCGGACTCGGCCCTGATGCCGCTGTCGCTCGCCGGCTTCGGGATCCTGGTGGAGGCGACGAGCGTCACGGTGGCCTGCGCCGTATGTGGCGCCGCCTTCCTGCTGCAGCTGTGTGTCGCCCTCTCCAGGCGCCAGGTACGCACGATGAGGCTGGACGGGCCCGACCGTAATGAGGAGACGACGACCGCCGGCTGACCGGCCGCTGCGCGGCTAGCGTATCGGTGACCTAGCGCTCGTGGCGTCGTGCGGTTCTGCCGCTCCCTGGACCGACTCAGAGGCTCACCGGTCCCGCGGGTGGGTCGGCGTCCCGGGAGGGCGACCGGCGCCATGCCTCGCCGGCGGCGGGGTCGAGTCCAGGCAGCCCGCACGGGCCGGCGTGCCCGGACCACTGGCGCGCTGCTGGCGGGGATCCGGGCGCCCGCTGCCGGGGATTCAGGCGCGCTGCTGGCGGGGGATGACGACCTCGCGGACGATCAGCTGGATGGCGGCGACGGCCGGTATGGCGATCAGCGCGCCGACGATGCCGAGCAGGGTGAAACCGAGCAACGCCCCGATGATCGCGGCCAGGTCGCTCACCTTGACGGCGCGCCGCATCACCTTCGGGTAGATGAGGAAGTTCTCGATCTGCTGGTAGGCGACGAAGAACACGACGCACGCGATGCCCACCGGGATCGAGTGGATGAACCCGACCACGCTCACCACGACGGCCCCGATCGTCGCGCCCACCTGCGGGATCAGGTCGCACACCGCGACCACGACCGCGAGCGCGAACGGGTACGCCACCCCGACGATGACCAGGAACACCCAGGCCGAGGCACCGGCGATGATCGCGATCGTCAGCGCGCCGGCCATGTACGCCCCCACCTTCGTCAGGATCTCGTCACCGATGGCCTGCACGCGCACCCGGCGCGACGCGGGCACCAGCCGGTACGCGCCGGCCTTGATCCGGTCGAACGCCGCCATGAAGTAGACCGTCAACACGAGCACGGTGAGCACATTGAACACGGCGCCGAACACCGCCTGGGCGCCGCCGAGCACCCCACCGGCCACCCGTGCCAGGTTCACGTCGGCGAGGGCGCCCTGGAGGCGGCCGAACAGGTCATACTGCTCGTCGAGGTTGCGCAGCATCTGGTTGCGGCGCAACTGCTCGAAGTACTCCGGCGCGTTGTCGACCAGGTTCGAGGCCTGGGTAACCAGTGGCGGGATGAGCGCGAGCAGCACGCCGGCGAACATCACCACGATGCCCAGCGCGACGGTGGTGACCGCGAGCCAGCGCGGCAGCCCCCAGCGCTGCAGCCGCACCACGATCGGGTTGAGTCCCACCGCGATGAACATCGCGATGAAGATCAGGACGAAGATCGAGACCGCGTTCCGCAGGGCCAGGAACACCGCGTACGCCAGCAGCAGACCCAGGCCGGCGGTGAAGCCGACCAGGAACGGCGAGCGCGCCAGCGGGGGTCCCGGACGGCCGAAGCGTCCTTCGGACCGCGTCTCCGGCGACGTTGCGGCGCCGGCGCGGTCGTCGCTCGCCGCGAAAGGTCGCGGTCCCGGTACCGGCCCGGTGGCCGCCTCACCCGTACCGGCCGGCCCCGTCGTGGACGGCCCCTCCGTCGACACAACCCACCTCCCGCTCAGCGGCGCCGTGCCTGCACTCACCGTGAGGATCCCCGTCAGGGTAATGGACCAGGCACCGAGCTACCACGCACCGGCCGGCGGGCGCGCCCGGCGGTGGGCCAGCGGACACGTGACCCAACCGGGCAGGAGCGCGGTCGACGGCGGCCGGGCCGGCACGGACCTCGACGAGGCCGGTCCCGACGGGCGCACACAAGCGGCCGGGCGGTCCCGGTCACCGAGGTGACCGGGACCGCCCGGCCGGGGTCGCTCACTCCTCTGACCGGTCAGAGGATCGGCGTCACTTCAACCTCAGACCCACCTCCACCTCGGAGGTGACCACGGTGGTGCCGGGCAGCCCGTCGCCGACCATCGTGCTGGTCACCGTGCCGGTCCCCGGAAGGAGGCCGAGCACCGTGACCTCGTAGGTCACCGAGCCACCGGGGACCGGGTCGGCGCTCGTCACGACCAGGTCACCCGTAGGTGGCACGTTGAACCCGAGCGAGTCACCGGTGAGGCCGGCGACGTCCTCCGCGCCCACCACCAGGTTGTGCGGCGAGCTCGGCAGGTCCAGCGGGTTGTAGGCGAAGGAGATGTCCTCCACGCCGTTGATCCCGATCCAGACCTGGAACATCTGCTCGTTGTCGACCATGCCCCACGGGTTGAGCTGCCACTCGATCACGATCCAGGTGTCCACCCCGTCGGTCAGCGTGGCCGCCCGGATGCCGGTGGAGCCCTCGCCGGTGAGGTCGGTCCAGAACGGCGCGAGCACGTTGTTCGGCCGGGCCGGGTTCGGGATACCCGGCGGGTCGAACTCCACGTCCTCACCCGAGGCCGGACCCGCCACGACGTACCCGTTGGACGTCACGCCGAGCTGGGTGAAGACCTGCCCACCGTACACGTACGGCGGGGTGTTGAAGTTGATCAGCGTCTCGTCGCCCACGGCGATCGGGGCGATGCCGAACAACGACAGCGGCAGCCACTCGCCGGCCGGGTTCGAGCCCGGCGACAGGCTCGGCGTGCCCGGCACCGCCGGCGACAGCGTGACGTTGTCCAGCTTCACCTGGAACGGGGTCTTCCACTTCGCCCCGTCGACGTCGATCACCGGCAGGTTGACCTCCGTCGTGGTGGCGAGGTCAACGGTCTGCTCGACGAACGAGTGGTTGGTGGCCACCACCGTGCACGTGCTGGTCCCAAACCACTTGATGGAGTCCGGCGTGCAGGTCGAGCTCAGGCTGACCCCGCCCTGCTTGTGGACGAACGCCACCGGCAGGTGCTGTGTCGGCAGGCCCTTCCGGGTCGGCACCAGCCGGATCTCCCCGAACAGCTGCTGCTCGGGCGCCGAGGAGGTGATGGTGATCCGCAGCTGCTTCGACTTGCCCGGCGGGACGGTGACCTGGCTGGGCGTGACCCTGATCCGGCTGTCCGCCGGCGAGTCCACCTCGATCTTGTAGGTCAGCGCCCGGTTGGTCACGTTCGTGACCGTGCGGGTGGTGGTCAGCTCACCCGGCATCACCGGGGCGTTGATCGACGGCAGGTTGAGGTGGACGGCGTTCACCGGGTCGCCACCCAGCGCCGCCATGTTCTCCGCCGTTTCGTCGAGGGTCAGCCCGACGGACCCGGCCACGGTCAGGTCCAGCCGGCCGCTGCCGTAGTCGAACGGGTCGGCCGGGGTGGTCAGGTCCTCCTTGACCATGTCCTGGACGGCCGTGGTCATGAGGGCGGACTTGATCTGAGCCGGGCTCCAGTCCGGGTGCAGCGCCCGCAGCAGCAGCGCCGCGCCGGCCACGTGCGGTGCCGCCATCGAGGTGCCCTGGATGGCCTGGAAGAACTCACCGGCCGGACCGCCACCGGCGGCCGGGTCGCCCGCGATCGGGATGTTGCCGGCGAGGATCTGCACACCCGGGGCCGCGATGTCCGGCTTGAGGCCGAGCCCGCCGGGACCGCGCGAGGAGAAGTCGGCGATCACGTCGCCCTGCCCCGCGACCTTCTGGCCGTCGGTGAAGCTGCCGGTCACACCGGTGTGGCTGGTCATGAACGCCACGAAGTCGGTGCCGTCGGCGAGGTGGATCGCCGGCAGCCAGTGGTTGTCGGCGGAGGTGCCCTGCAGGTTCGGGTTGAACAGGATCATGCCCTCGGCGCCGCCCTGCAGCACGTTGAAGCCCTTCTCCACGCGGGCGTTCACGCCGCGCTCGCAGGCCACGATGACGCCCTCGAAGATGCCGACCGGGGCCGGGCTCTGGCACAGCGGGTCGTTGTACGGCGGGTCCGCGGCCATGACGACCGGCGCCGGGCCGGCGCCGCCGGTGACCGACGTGCCCTGCACCTCGAAGGTGTCACCGTTGTCGGCGGTCAGGGTCAGGGTCGAGCGGAACTCCCGCTCCTGAGTGGACGCCGCCACGGTGGTGACCCACGGCGAGACGTGGTTGACCGTCGCCGCGCCCGGACCGTCGTTGCCGGCCGAGGCGGAGACGAACACGCCCGCCGCGAACGCGTCCAGGAACGCCAGCTCGGTCGGGTCGGTGAACGGGTTGGTGCCGCCCGAGATCGAGTAGTTGATCACGTCGACGCCGTCCTGGATCGCCTGGCCGACCGCCGCGGCGGTGTCCGAGGAGAAGCAACCCTGCGGCCCGCACGCCCGGTACATGATCACCCAGGCACCGGGGGCGATGCCGTTGACCGGGCCGTGGTCGGCACCCATCAGCGGCGCGGAGTCCAGCACGTTGCCGGCCGCGGTGGACATGGTGTGCGTACCGTGCCCGTTGTCGTCCCGCGCCGTGAACGGGAACTGCTCGTCACCCTCCACGGCGTGGTAGGTGTCGAGGAAGTTGTAGCCGCCCACGAGCTTGTTGTTGCACTCGAACGGCTCACCGGACGGGTCGGTCGGGTCCGGGCCGAACTCGCACTCCAGCGGCGGACCCGGCCACGGGTCCAGGTTGCCGAGGTCGGCGAAGGACGGGTGCTCCGGCCACGCACCGGTGTCGATGACACCGATGGTCGTCCCCTTCCCCGCGTCCGCGGTGCCGCCGAGCTGCGCGTAAAGCGTGTCGGCGCCGATGAACGCCGGGCTGGAGTCGGTCAGCGGCTGCCGCAGCTCGTCGCGCTGCACCGCCGCCACCCCGTCCACCTTCAGCAGGTCGCGGACCCGGTTGGCGGGCAGCGTCACGGCCACGCCACCGTAGACGGTCCGCAGACTCTGGCCCACCTCCGCCTCGGGGATGGCCTTGGCGAGGGAGGCGACGAAGGACGCCTCGCGCTGGGCCAGGTAGCTCTCGTACCGGCGTTCGGCCACGTCACCGTCGAGCGGCTCGCCGGTGACCGCCGGGCTGGTGGCGGCGTACCCGGGAACCCCACCGGCGTAGGTGGCCAGCGGGTCGTGGTCGAGCTTGACCACGACCGGGATCGGTTCGCTGCTGGTGAGGTCCAGCAGCGACTCGTCGGTCTGCGCGAGCCGCGACGTCGGCGCCTTGATCACGTCGACCCGCTCGGTCGGCGTGAGGGACTGCGCGGTCCAGGTGGGTTCCTGGGCGGCGCCCGGGCTGGCCGTTGCCACCAGCGCGACGGGCACCGCCACCGCCGCCGCGGCCGCGGTTCTCAGCCATGGTGAAGGGTTCATGGGGATGTTCCTTCCGGGGAGTACGAGTCATGCCCTCCCAAGCGACGGACCCGACCCGTGCGCGCGACACGGAGCGGGAATGACACACGGGATGGTCGCATCCTCACACACGGCTGCCGGTCCAGAGAAGACCCCAGATCTGCTCCACCCAACCCCCTCCCGGTGTGCCTGACCGGATCGCCGGGCTGCACCCTGTTTGGGTGGCTCGTGTCGACGGTGCGGTTGCTGCCGCCGGCGATGAGGTCGCCCCCGGAGACCACCACGTCCTGCACGCCGGGCGTGGCGCCACCCAGGCCCGTGGTACCCGTGAGCGGCCTGCTGCGCCTCGGCGCCCACCGGTGCCCGGTGAGGGGTAGGCCGCGCCCACGGACCCGGGCGCGCAACCGAGCCCGAGCCCACCGCGGCGACCGCGGCCAGCGCGACCCCGCCACGGCCGTGGCGCGTCGTCGACCCACGGGTCACCGTCGTCCCCCTCCTGACCCACCTGCGTGCGGCCGGGCCGCGTGCGCGGCGACCGGCTCAGGCCGGCACCACCCAGCCGTCGTCGTCACCGACGTCTGTCGCCGTCCCGCCGCCGACTGGGTCGGTCCCGTCGCCGCTGCCGTCGGGGCCGGTGCCGCCGCGCACGGTGGAGTCGGCGCCACCAGCATCATCCGATATGGACCCCGTTCCGCTTCCGGCGACCGGTGGCGACTCGTCGTCTCCGCGCCGCCCAGCCGGGGCGGACGGCGCGCTCCTGGGTTGTTGGCTGCGGTCGGCGTCGTTCACGGGGTCAGGCTCGCCGATCCCTCGGGCCGGTCGCCATCACCAAATGCCGCCATTTTTCCCGGCCACGCTGCCCTTTCTGGCCGACCCGCGCCTCCCCGGCCGCTCTCCCGGCCGACCCTTCGCCCCGGCGGCAGGTCGACCCGGGTCCCTCCCGGCGGCCCGCCTTCGCCGGCGGCCCTCTGAACCCGTCCCACCGCCGCCGCCGGCGGGCCCGGCGGCGCGGACGCCGTCACCGACGCTTCTGCAGCTCCGCCAGCCGGTGCGCGATCGCCGCCCGGGAACGTACGTCGAGCTTGCGCATGGCCGCGGTGAGGTGCCGCGCGACCGTGTTGACCGACAGGTAGAGAAGGGCGGCGATCTCCTTGTTCGACCGGCCGCCGGCGGCGAGCTCCGCCACCTCCCGCTCCCGCGGGGACAGCTCCCTGCCGTACCCGCGCCGCCCGCCCCGGTGCCGGGCCGGCACCGGCAAGCCGGCCGCGCGGGCGACCTGGGTGACGCGGGCGGTGTCCCACCCGGCGTTGAGGTCCCGGTAGGTCGCGAGCGCGGCCAGCAGCGTCGGCCCGGCCGCGTCCTCCTTCAGGTCGAACAGGGTCAGCGCCGCGTGCTCGCGCGCCTGCGCCGCCTCGTACGGGCAGCCCAGCTCGGCGTAACGGGCGGCGGCGGTGGTGAACCGTTCGACCGCGGCCGTGAGATCGCCGGCGGCCCGTTCGAGGTGGCCGTGAGAGTACGGCACGCCGGCCGTCGCCAGCGGCGCGTCCAGGTCACGCACGGCGTTCGCGAACCGGTCGACCAGCTCCCGCGCCCGGGACAGGTCGCCGGCGGCGATCAGCACCTCGGTCATCGCCGGCAGCGCCCGCATCCCCGGCGCCCACACTCCCTTGTCGACCAGGATGCCCAGCAGCCGGTCCACCTCCCCGGCCGCGGCCGCCACGTCGCCACGGGACAGCGCGAACCGCAGCCACACCGACGCGGGTATCCACACCAGGTCGACGCCGCCCAGCTCCACCGCGTGCGCGACGGTGCCGGCGAGCGCCCGGTACGCCTCGACGCTGCCGCTGCGCAGCAGCCGCAGGCAGTCGGCCGCCACCCGCACGTCCAGCCACGCCCGCGGGTCGCCGGACAGCTCCTCGATCACCGCGTCCAGGGAGTCGTCGAGCGCCGCCCACCGCCCGGTGCAGTAGTCCAGCAGCGCGAGCCCGGAGCGGACGCACAGCTGCAACCGGCGGTTCTCACCGGACACCGCGCCCTCCAGCGCGGCGGTCAGCATCCGGCGGGACACGGCGAGGTGTCCGGCGTAGCACGCCTGGGCACCGACCGACCAGTACGCGTTGACCGCCGCCCGGTTCCCCGGCCGCCCGCCGGTGCGCTCCTCGATGTCCTGCCGCAGCCGGTGCCACACCGGGTCGCCGATCGGGATGAGCACCATGGCGATCTTGCCGAGGAGGAAGGTCTGGAAGGTCGGGTCGGCCACCCGGGGCAGCGTCTCCAGCGCCCGCTGCAGCCACTGGCGGCACTCCGACACCGGCACCCCGTCCACCACCGGGATGCCCAGCACGACCATCGCCCAGGCCTGCAGGTCCGGACGGTCGTCCAGCTCGTCGACCGCCTCGGCGCACAGGCGGCGGGCGCGCTCGAGGTCGTCGCCGACCTCGTGCAGCTGCAGCGCCAGCCGGAACCGCAGCTCGCCCCGCACCGAGCGGGGCAGGTCGCGACGGAGCACATCGGACAGCAGACCGATGACCTCCTTGCTGCGCAGCGCGTCCACCGCGCAGGTGGCGAGCTTCACCGCCAGCCGCCCGGCCGTGTCCGCGTCCAGTGACACCTGCCGCAGCACTTCCTCCAGCAGCCGGGCGGCCTCGGCGTCGTGGCCGAGCGCGAGCGCCTGGTCGGCGGCACGTTCCGCGGCGACGACCCACTCCGCGAGCTGTCCGGCGTAGCGCAGGTGGTGAGCCACCTGGCCCAGCGGGACCGGCTCGGTGTCCGAGAGCGCCGTGGCCGCCCGGGCGTGCAGCTCCTGCCGCCGCGGGCCGGGCAGGTCCTCGTACACCGCCTGCGCGGCCAGCAGGTGGCGGAAGCCCACCGCGGCGCCGTCCTCGGCCAGCAGACCCGACCCGAGCGCCTCCGCGATGCCGGCCCGCGCGTCCGGTGTCCCGCTCACCGCCTCCACCACCGCAGCCGGCACCGACACCTGGAGCACCGCAGCGGCCTCCACCACCGCCCGGGCGGCGTCGGACAGCCGGCTCACCCGCTCCAGCACCGAGTCCCGGATCCGTACCGGGACGTCCAGCTCGGCCAGGGTCCGTCTGGCCCACGACCGGCCCCGGCGCACCAGCGTGCCCCGCGCCCGCAACAGGGCGACCAGCTCCTCGATCGCGAACGGCAGGCCCGAGGCCCGCTCGCACAGGTAGGCGGCGAACTCCTCGGAGACCCGGTCCACCCCCATGATGGCGGCGGCCAGCGCGCCCGTGGCCGCCTCGTCCAGCGGCCCGAGCACGACGTCGGTGCGGGTGGTGGTGTCGGGCAGCTTAGCCGGCAGCGCCCGCACCGCCGGGTCGACCTCTTCACCCCGGAACGTGAGCACAAGCGACAGGTCGGGCAACCCCTCGGCCAGGACGTACCCGACGAAGTCGGCGGTCTGCTCGTCGGCCCAGTGCAGATCCTCCAGCACGAGCACCGTCGGGCCGAGGGCGGCAAGCAGGTCGGTCAGCCCGCGGAACACGCGGTGACGCTCGGCCACCCGGTCCGACAACGGCTCCGGGGTCGGGGGCAGCAGGTGCGCCACCTCGGGCAGCAGCGGCCGCAGCGCGCCGACCACGGCGGACAGCCGGACGCGGGCCAGGTCGTCGCCCAGGCCACGGACCGCCTCGATGACCGGTCCGAGCGGGAACGACTCACGCATCCGGTGGCACCGGCCGGTCAGCAGGCGCCGCCCCGCCATCTCCGGGCGGCGCGCCAGCTCGGTCACCAGGCGGGTCTTGCCGATGCCGGCCTCGCCCTCCACGACCACGACCGACGGTGGTGACGACACGGCCGCCGCGAGCCGGCCGAGCTCCTCCTCACGGCCCACCAGCGCCGGCGCCACCACCCGGCTCTCAGGGACCTCGTCATCCACCATGGCGCCTCGCGGTCGGCCGCTCCCGTCCTCCACGGCCACCACGGAGGCGCCCGGCAGGGGATGTGCGCGACGGTCGCGTCCGGCGCGTCCGGGGGCCCACGGGGCAGCCTACCGCGTGTCCGGGTGCTGGGACGGCGGGCTGCGCCCGCCGTCCCAGCACCCGGACGTACCCTCGCGCCGCCGGACGGACGCGGTCAGGTCACCGGCGGGCCCGGCCGGACCGGCTCGGGCCGGACCTGCAGGTGGTCGTCGGGCGTGTCACCGATCCCGAGCTGGCGGTTGAAGTTGGCGCCCCAGCAGTACACCACCGCCCGCGAGGTCAGCGCGCAGGTGTGCCCGTTACCGGCGGTGACCGTGACGGCGCCGGTGAACGCGGCCTCACCGTCCCGGTCGCGCACCACCACCGGCAGCCACCGGTCGGTACCCGGCTGCCCGTCGCCGAGCTGCCCGTAGAAGTTGGAGCCCCAGCACAGGACCGCGCCGTCGGGTCCGGTGGCGCAGGTGTGGTTGTCACCGGCGACGATGCCCGTCACACCGGTCAGCGGGCCGGACCCGCCGCCGTCGCGCACCCGCACCGGCAGCAGCCGGTCGACGCCGGTGCCATCGCCCAGCTGCCCGACCAGGTTGCTGCCCCAGCAGTAGGCCTCCTCGGAGGCGGCCAGGGCGCAGGTGTGGGCGGCTCCGGCGGAGACGGCGACCACGTCGGACAGCGGGGCCGCGCCGTCGGGGTCGCGTACCGGCACGGGCAGCGGCTCGGCGAAGCCCGTCCCGCCGTTGCCCAGCTGGCCCTGGAAGTTGACGCCCCAGCAGTACGCGACGCCCTCGGCGACCGCGCAGGCGTGGTTGCTGCCGGCGGCCAGGGCGGTCACGCCCGTCAGGGTCCCGGTACCGGTCGGGTCGCTCACCGGAACCGGGCGCGGCTGGCTGCCGCCGAGGCTGCCGATCCCGAGCTTGCCGAACGAGTTGTTGCCCCAGCAGTAGGCGCCGCCGTCCACCGTGACCGCGCAGGCGAACTGGCCACCCACGGCGATGTCGGCCACCCCGGTCAGCGGGCCGGTGCCGTCGGGGGCCACCACCTGCTGCGGCAGCGGCTGCGGTTCGAGCGTCGGCTCGCCGGTGCCGAGCCGACCGTCGAAGTTGGCGCCCCAGCAGTACACGGTGCCGGCGTGCGTCAGCGCGCAGGTGTGGCCGTCACCGCCGGCGATGCGGACCACCCCGGTCAGCGGGCCGGTGCCCGACGGGTCGAGCACCTGGGTGGGCAGGGGGACGTGCACGCCGTCGCCACCCACCACCCCGTTGCCGATCTGCCCGGTGGCGTTGCGGCCCCAGCAGTACGCCGTGGCGTCGCCGGCCACCGCGCAGGTGTGGCCCCAGCCGGCGGCCACCTGGTCGACGCCCACCACCTCCAGCTGGAACGTCCGGCTGTCGCTGAAGCGGGGATCCCCGGCGTCGCTGACCGTGACGGTCACCTCGACCGGGCCGGTGGCGTCGGTGACGGCCGGGTCGGTCGGGTCGTTGCGCAGCGTGCCGGTCTGCCAGTCGAGGACCAGGCCGTCGGGCAGGCCGGTGGCCGTCCACACGTAGGCGCCGGTCCCGCCGGTGGCGGTCAGCGTGTGCTGGTAGGCCCGCAGCACGTGCAGCTCCGGCAGCGTCGTGGTGGTGATCCTCACCGGCGGCGGCCGCAGTCCTCCCAGGTCCCGCCGGTCGGCCACCACGGTCCGCTCCGGCGAGCAGATTGTGGTGCCGGCGCGGCAGACCTGGTAGGTGAAGGCGGCGCCGTCGCGCGGCCGGCCCATGGTGTCGGTGTGGGCGCCGGTGTCCGGGACGGTGGCGACCACCTGTCCGTCGCGGTGGACGTCCACGTCGCCGCCGCCCACGCCGGTCCAGGTCAGGTCGGCGTAGAACCACCCGCGCTCGAACCGGACCCGCACGTCCAGGTCGATGTCCGGCTCCTCCACCACCATGGTGAGTGGCACGACCACCACCGATCGGGCCGGGTCGTCGGTGGCCAGGCACAGCGTGGCCAGGTACGTGCCGGGGTCCACACCGGTCGCGTCGAAGGTGACCGCCACCTGCTGCTCGCCACCGGGCGGCACCACGCCGGCGGTCGGATCCACCTCCACCCACGGGGTGCCGGTGGGCGCCTCGCAGGCGGGCGGCTCGACCAGGCCGGTCACGTTCATCACCAGGTGCACTCCCGGGAACCCGATGGCGGCCAGGTCGACCGGCTGCGGGAAGCCGCAGGAGGCGGAGCGGAAGTACGACGGGGCGGTCTGCCCCGCGCCGTTGGCGCCCGGCCAGAACCCTCCCACGCCCGACAGGTCGGGTGCGGCCACCTCGACCACCAGCGTCGAGCCGGCCTCGGCGTGGCCCGTGACGGGGACGGTCACCCGCGACAGGGTGCGCGGCTGGACGACCCGGGTGGCGCTGCCGATGGGCCGCAGGTTGTCGTCGACCAGCTGTCCCTCCGGGTCGACCAGCGTGTACAGGTTCACCGTCAGGGAGGCCGCGACGGTCAGGCTCTCGACGCCGAACTCCACCTCCTGCACGTCGAACCCGCCGGTGATGTCGAAGTCGGTCAGCGTGAACGTGCGCAGGAACGCGTTTTCCGTGGTGGTGAAGCCCTGGTCGGGCGAGCACGCCACGGCGACGCCGCCCACCACCGCCTGGGACTGCGAGTGGGTCAGCGTCCGCACCGGACCCTCCTGGTCGGGCGTACCTCCCGCCTGGTCGAGCGCGCGTCCCGCCGTACGGTCCGCCGAGCGCTCCGGGACCACCACCGCCGGACCGTCGGCCGCGGCGGCGCGGCGGTCGGACGCGAGGGACGCGCCGCCACGCGCGGGCGCACCGGCCGGGTCGGCGGCGGCCACCACGGTGGCGCCGCGGCGCGGCGTGGCCGTCGGGCCGGTGTCGGTCACGTGCCAGGTGAGGTCCACGGTGCCCTCGTTGCCGATGGTCAGCGGCAGCGTCACCACCTCACCGGACGCCTGGGTCGAGGTGAGCTCGCGCGGCTGCACCGTGACGCTCGGCTCCTCCGGCGGCGCCGGCTGCGGCACGACCACGACCGGGTAGTGCACGTCCGCCACCGGCCGGCCACCGGGGTGGGTGGCGTCGGTGACGAAGCGCACGTCGGCGAAGACGCGCCGGCCGGCGGGCAGCACGTCCGTGTCCACCTCGACGGTGACCGACACGGTCTGGGCGGCCCCCTCGACCAGGGTGAACTCGGACGGGGTGACGGTGACCGTCATCCCCGGTGGCGCCGCGGCCACCGCCGTGTAGGTGGCCTCGCCGGCGACGACGCTCTCCACCGTGCGGGTCCACGAGCAGGTGCCGGCGCAGGAGTTGTCCACCATGGCCGGAAGGTTGAGGGTCTTCGGGTCGCCGCCGGTCGCCGGGTTGGCGGCCACGAAGTTGGCGTACGTCTCGTCCATCACCAGGCCGACCCGGCCGGCACGGTCGAGGTCGATGCGACCGGAGCCGATGGCCAGCGGGTCGGCGGGGGTGGTGCCGTCCTCGGCGAGGACACCGTCGGTGACCGCGGTGCCGGCCAGCGCGGACCGGATCTCCGCCGGGGACCAGTCCGGGTGCAGGGCGGCCAGCAGCGCACCGGCCCCGGCGGCGTGCGGGGACGCCATGGAGGTGCCCTGCATCACCTCGTACCGGCGCGCGTCGCCGTCGGCGGCGGCGCTGGCGGCCAGGATGTTCACGCCGGGCGCGGCGAACGTGGGTGCCAGCAGCTCGAACCGGCTGGGTCCCCGGGAGCTGAACCCGGCCACGACGTCCTGCCATCCGGCGTCGGTGACGGTCTGGGCGGTGCCGTGCAGTCGCACCGTGGTGGCCTGCGGGGCGGTGGCCAGGATGTGGTCGCGCAGCGCGGTGCCGCTGGTCAGGTCGAGCATGACCGCGGGGATCGTCGTCGCCTCCAGCTGGGCCATGCTGACCGGCGGCCCGCCGAACTGGTTGACCACCGCCACGGCGACCGCGCCCGCGGCCGCGGCGTTGCCCACCTTCTGCTCGAAGGTGCAGTCGCCACGCTCGACCAGCGCGACCACACCGTCGAACGACCCGGCGGGGAAGACGGCGCAGCCCCGCTCGTTGCCGGGCGCCACCTGCCCGGCGTACCGGATCTCCGCGGTCAGGTCGGAGGTGAGCGCCGGGCCGGTGCCCGGCACCGCCCACATCTGCGTCAGCTGCGGCGGAACCGGTTGCGGGCCGGTCACCTCTACCCGGTTGGCGAAGACCCGGGCGTGCGTGGTCGCGGCGACCGAGGCGTTCCAGGGCCCGGTCTTGGCCACCGTGCCCGCGCCCGGACCGTCGTTGCCGGCCGACGCCGCGACGAAGATGCCGGCGTTGAACGCCTCCAGGAAGGCGAGGTCGACGATGTCGATCCAGGGGTTGTCGACCCCGCTGATGGAGTAGTTGAGCACGTCGACGCCGTCGGCGATGGCCTGGTCGACGGCGGCCACGCTGCTGCTCGAGGGGCAGCTCGGGAAGCACACCAGGTAGGAAATGATGTTGGCGCGCGGCGCCACCCCCTGCACGGTGCGGGTGACCCGGTCACCGTCGACAGTGAACACCGCCTCGTGGACGTTGCCGGCGACGGTGGCGGCGGTGTGGCTCCCGTGACCGTTGACGTCCTGTGCGGTGGGCGAGGCCGGGTGGAAGTTCCAGGCGCCGATCAGCTTGTCGTTGCAGATGTCCTCGTGCTGGGGATGCGACGGGTCGCACACGCCGACGTACGTGCCGCTGCCGTACGGGTTCGTGTGGGTGTACCCCTCGGCGTCGGTGGCGGCGAACGACGGGTGGTGCGGGTTGATCCCGGTGTCGATCACCCCGACCACGATGCCCTCGCCACGGGTACCCACCCCGGTGCCGGTGTCGCCGGTCCAGACCGAGGCTGAGCCGATCAGCCCGTGGCTGACGTCGGTGTCCAGCTCGCGGACCACGTCCCGGTAGACGGCGGCCACGCCCGGCATCCGCGCCAGCGCCCGGGCCTGCGCCTCGTCGACCCGCACCGCCACGCCGTTGACGGCGTTGCGGTAGGTGAACTGCACCTCCACGTCGCGGCCGATCTCCCGCCGCATCCGGTCGATGAACTCCTCCTGCCGGCGCGCCAGGTGCGCGGTGTAGGCGCGGCTGGCCGGCGCGGTCACGTCCAGGCGGGTGGCGCCGGTGACCCGGGGGCTGGTCGGCGCCAGGCCGGCGACACCACCGGCGTACGAGGCCAGCGGTGGGTCGGCAAGCTGCACGATCCACAGTCCGGTGCCCTCGCCGGCGGTCTCCACCACGACGCCGGCCCCTGCGGTCGCCCCGCCGCCGGGGCCGGCCACCGCGGGCGACGGCACCGCCACGCCGGCCATCGCCAGGCACAGCCCGACCGCCGCGGTGAGCGATCGTCTCGCCACGGGAATCTCCTTCCGGGGGTGTGGACGGTCGCGCGCCTGCGCGACCACCCCTCAGCCTGCGCCCGCGCCGGCCGGGCACACCATGACGAGAAGTAGTCAACTTTGGTCGTCGACGCTAGCGTCGGCTGGGACGCGTGGCGTCGTCGCGAGCTCGCGCTGGGAGACGCGGACAAACCCCTACATCGGACCGGCCGGGCAGATCCCGACCGGCGGCCTGACCCGTCTCGGCGGAGTCCCCCGGATATCCCCAACAACGTCGATATCGCCGACAACCCGTCGCGCAGCCGCTTCTACCTGGTACGTGAGCAGCATCCGAACCCCACCGGCCCGCCGTCGCACATCGGCAGCAGCGTGCAGGTCGCACGCATCGAGGCCGGAGCGATCTGGCCGGGGCAGGGAACGTGGCGGGTCGAGGGCTCCGTCACGCCACAGTTGACCGGCTTTCCGCGCAACCACAACGCCGGGACCGCTCGCCGTGGCGGCCGCCGGCTTCCGGCGACTGCCCACCTCCCGGGCCATCACGCCGGTGCCCGTGCTCAGCCGGGCCCGGTTCGCCGGGGCTACGGCGGCGTAACGATGCCGCGGGTCGGCGGCGCGCGGCGGCGCCGCCGACCCGCGCAAACCCCTGATGGCGCAGGCCGGCGCCGGTACGATCGGCGACATGGGGGGCGGTGCTGCGCCGGCGACGTGGCCGGATCTCGCCTCGTCCCCGTGGGCGGACACGCGCGACACGGTGCACATGTGGACCCAGATCGTCGGGAAGGTGCGCCTCGCGCTGGAGCCGATGGTCAACCACTGGTGGCAGGTGCCGCTGTACGTGTCCGCGCGGGGCCTGACGACCTCGCTCATGCCGGCCGGCGACCGGGGCCTGGAGATCGAGTTCGACTTCATCGACCACGTTCTCGTGCTGCGGGACACCGCCGGTGAGGTCCGCCGGTTCGGCCTGCAGGGCTCAAGCGTGGCGGACTTCTACGCCCGGACGCTCGCCGCCCTCGACGACCTGCGGGTACGGGTGCCGGTGCGGGGTGTCCCGGTGGAGGTGGCCGAGGCGGTCCCGTTCGCCGACGACACCGGTCACCACGCCTACGACCCCGACGCGATCCACCGGTTCTGGCAGGCGCTGGTGCGGGTGCACGACGTGTTCACCCGCTTCCGGTCGCGCTACGTGGGCAAGGTGAGCCCGGTGCACTTCTTCTGGGGAGGGTTCGACCTGGCGGTCACCCGCTTCTCCGGCCGCCGGGCGCCCGAGCACCCCGGCGGCATCCCCAACTGCCCCGACTGGGTCATGCGCGCGGCGTACAGCCACGAGGTGAGCAGCTGCGGCTTCTTCCCGGGTGAGGACGCCCGCGGCGCCTTCTACGCGTACGCCTACCCGGAGCCGGACGGGTTCGCCGGCTGGCCGGTGCGGCCCGACCAGGCCCGCTACGACTCCGCCCTGGGCGAGTTCCTCCTGCCGTACGAGGCGGTGCGGACCGCGGCCGATCCGGCGGCCACGCTGCTGGACTTCCTGCAGGACACGTACGAGGCCGCGGCGGTCCTGGGCGGGTGGGACCGGGCGGCACTCGAGGCCGGCAGCGCCGACGTGGAGCCGCAACGGCAGCCCGTGGGAGGTGGCCGATGACCGACACGTGCACCCACCTCGGGTCCGTCGCCGACGACGTGGCCCCGTCCAGCCCCGGGTGCGAGGACTGCCTGCGCACCGGGGACCGCTGGGTCCACCTGCGGATGTGCATGACCTGCGGCCACGTCGGCTGCTGCGACAGCTCCCCCAACCGGCACGCCACCGCACACTGGCACGCCCGGCCGGACCACCCGGTGATCCGCTCCTACGAGCCGGGCGAGGACTGGTGGTGGTGCTACGCGGACAACCTGCTGTTCGACGTCCCCGGCGCGCCGCCGGCACCGTCCCACCCGTGACCGGAGGACACCGTCGGGTGACCGGGGGACGTCGCCGCGTCGCGTGACGGCCGGCACCGGCCGCCTCTCCGGCACCTCGGCCACCACCGCCGCCTGACGCTAGGGTGAGTGCGCAACCAGGCGCGGCCTGGCCGACCCACCCCGGAGGCCCCAGAGGTGTCGGCACCGGCGAGCACGCGACGCGACGAGCCCCGCGGCGTGGACGTGTCCGCGCGCCCGCTGGTGGGTCGGGCCGGCGAGCTGCAGGCCCTGCTCGACACCGTCGCCCGTCCCCCCGCCGTGGCCGTGCTGGAGGGCGAGGCGGGGATCGGCAAGACCCGCCTGGTGGCGGAGCTACGCCGCCGACCCGAGCTGGCCGACCGGCGGTGGGCGCTGGGACAGTGCCGGCCGATCCACGAACCGTTCCCGCTGGGCCCACTGCTGGACGTCGCCCGCCACCTGGTGCCCCTGCTGCCACCGGGCACCCTGTCGCCGGTGGTGGGGGCGCTGCGACCGCTGCTGCCGGAGCTGGCCGGGCGGCTGCCGGCCCCGCCGCCGGCGCTGGACGACCGCGCCTCGGAGCGGCACCGCGTCTTCCGTGCCCTGGTCGAGATCCTCGCCGCCTCCGCGCCGGCGGTCGTCGTGGTGGAGGACCTGCACTGGTCCGACCGGCAGACCCGCGAGTTCCTCGGCTACCTCCTGGCCGACCCGCCGGACGGGGTGTCGCTCGTGCTCACCGCCCGCACCGACCCGGACCCCGCCACCGGGCGGCCCGACCCCTCCCTGTCGGCCCTCACCGGCCGGCTTCCCGACCGCGTCAGCCGCTACCACACCACCCTCGGCCCGCTGGACCAGGCGCACACCGGACAGCTGGCCGCGGGGCTGCTCGGCGTGGCGCACCTGCCCGCCTCCTTCACCGCCCGGCTGCGCGCCCGGTCCTCGGGCGTGCCCCTGGCGATCGAGGAGCTGGTGGCGCTGCTGCGGGAACGCAGCGACGGGCGCCTGGCCGGCGACCCTGTCCGGATCCTCGACGACCTCCAGGTGCCGCCCGCGATCCGGGCGTACGTCCTGGAGCGCGCCGGTCGGCTCCCGCGCCAGGCGCAGCCCGTCCTCGAAGCCGTGGCGGTGTGGCAGCGCCCGGTTCCCGAGCGCCTGGTGGCCGTGGTGCTGGACGGCGTCGACCCGGCCGAGGTCGCCGACGGGTTGAGCCGGGCCATCCAGGCCGGGCTGCTGGCCGAGGAGGGCGACGGGGACTCCGTTGGGTTCCGCCACGAGCTGGCCGCCCAGGCGGTCTACGAGGCGATCCCGGGCCCGCGTCGCCGTCGCCTGCACGCCCGGGCGGCCGACGTCCTCGCCGGCTTTCCCGGGGCGCCGCTGGGGCAGCTGGCGCACCACCTCCGGCTCGCCGGCCGCCGGGCGGAGTGGGCCGCCACCGCGCAACGGGCCGCCGACCAGGCGATCGAGCTGGGCCACGACGACGAGGCGGTGCGGCTGCTGCGGGAGGTCCTGGAGCGGGCCGAGCTTCCCGACGCCGACCTGGGCCGGGTGGCGGTGAAGCTGGCGCAGGCCGCGGTGGACACCGCCCGCGGACCGGAGGTGCTGGACCTGCTGTGGCCGGTCCTGGACCGTGAGCTGCCCCCGCCGGTGCGTGGCGAGCTGCGGATGCGGATCGCGGTGCTGCTCGACCACGCCGGCGGCGACCTCGCCACCCGGCGGCGGCTGCTCAGCGGGGCGGTGGCCGAGCTCGGCCAGCGGCCGGACCTGCGGGCGTGGGCGATGCTGGGCCTGGGCATCCCGCGCGGGCTGCGCGCCCACCTTCCGGAGCACCTGGAGTGGCTTCGGCGCGCCCTGGCGACCCTGCAGGAGCTGACCGACCCGGCGTTCGACCTGTACGTGCGGGGAAAGGCGGTGCTGGTCTTCGCGACCGTCGGCGACCCTGTCTGGCGGGAGCTGTCGGCCCAGGTCCTGGACCGGACCGGCGGGACGCCCACCGGGTCGCGGGAGGTGATCGCGTACGAGTCCCTCACGATCGCGGCCGCGTACGCCGGCCACCACGACCGTGCCGGCCGGACGCTGGCGGTCGCGCTGGCCGAGGCGGAGAAGCTGGAGAGCCGACGGCCGGCCCTCGTCCTGCACTGCGCCCGGGCCCTTCTGGACTACCACTGCGGCCGGTGGGACGGCCTGGCCGACCGGCTCGGCCAGCTGCGGGAGGAGCTCGCCGGCCAGCCGCGGTACCGGATCGACGTCGAGGTGATCGACGCCTGCCTCACCCTCGCCCGGGACGGTCCCGGCCCGGCCGCGCCGCGGCTGCGGTCGCTCGTGGAGGAGCTGTACGGGATGGGCGCGGTGGAGCTGCTCCCGCTGCCGGCCGGCGCGCTCGTGCGGGCGGAGACCGCCGCCGGCGAGGTCACGCGTGCCGCCTCCGACGCCGAGCGGCTGCTCGACGCGCTGCCGCGGGACGGCGCCTGGGTACCGACGTGCCGGGCGCTCCCCGCGGTCACCGACGCGCTGCTGGCCGCCGGGCAGCGGGAGCGGGTGGAGGAGGTGCTCGCCCGGCTCACCGACGAGCTGGCCGGCTGCGACTCGCCGCTGGCACCGGCGGCGCTGCGGCACGCCCGCGGGCGGTACGAGCTGGCCCGGGGCGAGGTCGGCGCCGCGGCCACCGCCCTCGTGGCCGCCGCCGACGCGTACCGGGCGCTCCCGGCACCGTACGAGAGCGCACTGGCGCGGGAGGAGGCGGCCCTGGTGTACGAGGCCGCCGGCCTCCCCGGTGCCGACCGCCTGCTGCGGTCGGCGCTGGCGGACTACCAGCGGCTCGGCGCGGCCTGGGACTTCGACCGCGCCGCCCACCACGCCCGGCGGCTGGGCGTCGCGATCCCCGCCCGCTTCCGCGGTGGACGCCGCGGCTACGGCCGGGAGCTGTCGCCGCGGGAGCGGCGGGTGGCGGAGCTGGCCGCCACCGGCCGCACCAACAAGGAGATCGCCCGCGAGCTGTACGTGGAGCCGGACACGGTCAACAAGCACCTGCGGTCGGCCATGCGCAAGCTGGGCGTCCGGTCCCGGGCGGCGCTCGCGTACCGCCTGGCCGGCGGTGCCCGAGACGGTGACTCCGGACGGTGACGGGGTTTCCTCATTCAGGGAATGGCGCCTCGCGCGCCGCCGGGTCACCATGACGGCCGTGTACCCCCGGCGCATCCGTACCCCGTCCACCCTGCTCGCCGCCGTCGCCCTCGGCCTGGCCCTGTCGGCCGCACCGGTGGCGGCGCAGCCGGCAGGCGACCCCGTCCGTCCACACCTGATCGACCCGCAGCTGCGGGCACGGCTGGCCACCGCCGGCGCCGACGACCGCCTCGACTACCTTGTCGTCCTCGCCGAGCGGGCCGACCTCGCACCGATCCGGTTCGACCGGGACGCGGTGGTGGCGGAGCTCAAGCGGGTCGCCGCCCGCAGCCAGCGGCCGGTCGTGGCACACCTGCAGGCGCAGGGTGCCGAGATCCTCAACTCGTTCTGGCTGGCCAACCGGCTGCTGGTGCGCTCGGACCCGCAGACCCTCCACGACCTGACCGCGCTGCCGGCCGTGGCCGCGATCGACCCCGTGGCGACGCTGCGCCTGCCGGAGGCCGAGCCGGCCGAGGCCGGCACCGTCGCCACGGTCGAGGACCGGACCTGGGGCATCGACCGGATCGGTGCCCACCGGGTGTGGGAGGAGCTTGGCGTGGACGGCTCCGGTGTCCGGGTGGCGGTGCTGGACACCGGTGTCGCCGTCACCCACCCCGACCTCGCCGGCCGGATGGCCACCGACGACCCCACCGACCCGACCTTCCCCGGCGGCTGGATGGAGTGGGACGCGGCCGGCCGGCCGGTCGCCAGCCAGCCCCGGGACACCCACACCCACGGCACCCACGTCAGCGGCACGGTCGTGGGCGGTGACGCCAGCGGGGTCCACATCGGTGTGGCGCCCGGCGCCCGGCTCATGCACGGGCTCGTGCTGCCCGGCGGCAGCGGCACCACGCCCCAGATCATCGCCGGCATGCAGTGGGCCCTCGACCCGTACGACTCGAACGGCGACCCGGCCGGCGCGCCCGCCTCGGTGGTGAACATGTCGTTCGGCCCGCTGACCGGCGGCGTCAACGACCAGCTGGTGGAGCCGGTCCGCAACCTCTACCTCGCCGGGGTGCTGCCCGTGGCCGCCGCGGGCAACTGCGGCGACGGCTGCCACGGCAGCCCGGGCGACATCGTCGAGGCGCTGTCGGTCGGGGCGACCGACGTCGACGACGACGTGGCGGAGTTCTCCAGCGGTGCGGAGGTGGGCCGGCGGGAGTGGAGCGACCCGCCGGCGGGCTGGCCGGACGTCTGGACCGTCCCCGACCTGTCCGCCCCCGGCGTCGCGGTCCGCTCCAGCATCCCCGCCTCGCTCGGACCGCCGTACGGTGTCTCCAGCGGCACCTCGATGGCCGCGCCCCACGTGGCGGGCACGGCGGCGCTGATGCTGTCCGGCGACCCGCAGCTGTCACCGGACGACCTCGTCGCCGCGATGGTCGACACGTCGTTCTTCGACGAGCGCCACGGACCGCAGCGGCCGAACACCCGGTTCGGGCACGGACGCCTGGACGCCTTCCAGGCGGTGTCCCGGGTGCTGCTCGACACCGGCATCTCCGGCCGGGTCACCGACGCCGGCACGGGCGAGCCGGTCCCGGCGGTCACGGTGAGCGTGCCCGAGGCCGGGGTGTCGGTCCGCACCCGCGACGACGGCCGGTTCGACCTGCGGCTCCACCCGGGCAGCTACACCGTGGAGCTGGCGTGGTCGGGCCGGTCGGTGTCCACTGTCACCGGCGTGGTGGTCGGCGACGGGATCACGGACCTGCCGGTGGCGCTGCCCGGCCTGGCCGGCGTCGTCGCCGACGCCGCCACCGGGGCGCCGGTGGCCGGGGCGCGGGTCGCGGCCGTCGAGCCGGCGGCCGGGGACGACGGGGTGGAGGTCACGACCGGGAAGGACGGCGCGTACCGGCTCTACCTGCGGCCCGGGAGCTACGACCTGCGGGCGTCCGGCTTCGGGTACGAGCCGGTGACCCGCTCCGGGATCGAGGTGGTCGCGGGCACGGTCGCCGACGTCGACCTCGACCTGCCGCCGCTGCCGGTGGGGACGGTCACCGGGCGGGTGACGTACGCCGCCAGCGGGCTCGGCGTACCCGGCGTCACCGTGGCCCTGTCCGGCGGGCAGCGGTCGACGGTGACCGGGGCGGACGGCCGCTACACGCTGCGCGACGTGCCGGTGGGCGACCACTCGGTGGTGGTCAGCCCGGCGGTGTTCGACCCACCGGCACCGGTGACGGTGACGGTCACGGCCGGCGCGGCCACGGTCGTCGACGCCGAGCTGACCTGCGGCGGGGAGTGCTCCGGCCGGTGGGTGGCGCACTACCGCGGGCCGGCGGGTGGCCTGGACTCGCCGGCGGCGGTGGCGGTCAGCCCCGACGGCGCCCGCGTGTTCGTCACCGGGAGCAGCAGCGGGGTGGGCACCGAGAGCGACTACGCCACCGTCGCCTACGACGCCGCCACCGGCCAGCAGCTCTGGGAGGCCCGGTACGACGGGCCCGCGCACAGCCAGGATGGCGCGAACGCGGTCGCGGTCAGCCCGGACGGGACCCGGGTGGTGGTCACGGGGCTGAGCCTGGGTCGCGGCGTGACCGGCGCCGGGGCGGACTACGCCACCGTCGCCTACGACGCCGCCACCGGGCAGCAGCTGTGGGTGGCGCGGTACAACGGCCCGGCCGACGACTTCGACAACGCCCGGGCGGTGGCGGTCAGCCCGGACGGGACCCGGGTGGTCGTCACCGGACAGAGCCGGGTCGACGGTGCCCGCGCCCACACCGACTACGTCACCGTCGCCTACGACGCCGCCACCGGGCAGCAGCTCTGGGAGGCCCGGTACGACGGGCCGAGCAGCGACTTCGACTCCGCGTCCGACCTGGTGCTCAGCCCGGACGGCACGCGGGTGTTCGTCACCGGGCAGAGCCCGGGCGAGGGTGGGCAGAGCTCGGACGCGGGCAGCGGCTGGGACTACGCGACCGTGGCGTACGACACCGCCACGGGCGACCAGCTGTGGGTGGCACGTTACGACGGCGAGGCGGGCGCGCTCGACCAGGCCTCCGCCGTGGCGGTCACGCCCGACGGGTCCCTGGTGGTGGTGACCGGGCGCAGCGCCGGGAACGGCACCGGCGCCGACTACGCCACGGTCGGGTACGACGCGGCGACCGGGCAGCAGGTGTGGGAGGCCCGCTACAACGGGCCCGGCGACAGCCTCGACGTGCCGCACGCGGTGACGGTCGGGCCGGACGGCCAGACCGTGTACGTCACCGGCGAGAGCCAGTCCGGGACGACGGCCGCCACGGCCGACCTCGCGACCGTGGCCTACCGGGTCGCCGACGGCACCGAGGTGTGGGCCGCCCGGTACGACGGGCCGGGCGGGGGCGCCGACCGTGCCGCGGCCGTGGTGGCGAGCCCGGACGGGTCGCGGGTGGCCGTGGTCGGTGCCAGCGAGGGCGACGGCACGCGGGCCGACGTCGTCACCGTGTCGTACGACCCGGCCACTGGGACGACGCAGTGGGTCGCCCGTTACGACGGTGCGGCCAGCGACGCGGACTCCGCGAGCGCCGCGGCGTTCAGCCCCGACGGCACGGCCCTGTTCGTCACCGGCCGCAGCGCCCTGGGTCTGGGCGACGACCCGCTGGTGGCGCCGTCGGAGTTCGTGACGATCGCCTACGACGCCACCGACGCTGCGCGAGCCCCCGTGTTCGTGGCGCACGACGTGCGGGGTCGGCCGGACGTGGTGATGCCCGGCGAACCGGTGCGGGTGACGGCGTCGGTGACCAACGTAGGCACGGCTGGCGGCCACTGGGCGGCGACCCTGGTGGTCGACGGCGCGGTCGACCGGACCACGACGGTCACCCTGGACCCGGGTGAGCGCACGACGGTGGAGTGGCCGCTCGACCCGGCGGCGCCGGGTCGCTACGAGGTGCGGGTGGGCCACGCCTCGGCGTCCATACTGGTCGTCTCATGTGGAACGATGCTCCGCGGCCTCCGCCCCGGCGGCCTGGTGGTGCCGGTCGGGGTCGCGTGCCTCGGGGAGGACGCGCGGGTGCTCGGGCCGGTCACCGTGGCCCCGGGCGCGGGCCTGGTGGCACACGGCGCCACCCTGGTCGGACCGGTGGTGGCGCACGGCGCGGCGATGGTGGACCTGCGCGGCGTCCGGCTGGTCGGTCCGCTGAGCCTCACCGGCGGTAGCGGGCATCTCCACGTCTCCGGCAGCGAGCTGACCGGGCCGGTCACGGTGTCCGGCAACACGACCGACACGCCACCGCTGCTGTCGGGCAACCGGGTCGTGGGCCCGCTGTCGTGCGACGCCAACCGGCCGCCGCCGACCGACGGCGACGACCCCAACCTGGTCACCGGACCCGTCCGCGGTCAGTGCGGCGACCTCTGAGAGGACGGCGGCTGGGATGAGATCGGCACTGCGCGCAGCGGTCGCGACCGGATCCGTGCTCGCCCTGGTTCTGGCGCACCCGGGTGCCGCCGCCGGGTCGCCGCCGGCGGCACCGGTCGCGGTGGCGGGGACGACCGCGGGGACGGCGGCCGGGCCGGCGGCACCGGACAACGCCGGGACGTCCACGCCCACCGCCACCGACGGCCGGTGGCTGTGGCGCAACCCGTTCCCGCACGGCAACAACCTCTCCGGGGTGGCGATGGCCGACGCCGGCACGGCGGTCGCGGTGGGTGCCGGCGGGGTGATCCTGCACAGCACCGACGGCGGACGGACCTGGCAGCAGCAGGACAGCGGGACCACCCGAGCGCTCTCGGCCGTCGTCTTCTCCGGGCCGCTGACGGCCACCGCGGTCGGGCAGACCGGCACGATCCTGCGCACCACCGACGGCGGACAGACCTGGCAGCCACAGGACAGCGGCACCACCGACGCCCTCGGCGGGGTTTGGTTCCACGACCCGCTGACCGGAACGGCGGTCGGCGGCCGGTCCTCCACCCCGGCCCGGGCCACGGTCCTGCACACCGTCGACGGGGGTGCCACCTGGACGGCACGGGAGGTCGACGCCACCACGGCCCTCAACGCGGTCGCGTTCGCCGACGGGGCGGCCGGCGTCGCCGTCGGCAACGGTGGTCAGGTCATCGTCACCGACGACGGCGGCGCCACCTGGTCGCTCCGGTCCGGCGGCACCACCCAGCCACTGGCCGCGGTCGCGGCCGCCGACCTCCACCACGCCACCGCGGTCGGCGCCGGCGGCACCATCGTCCGCACCACGGACGGCGGCCACACCTGGGTGAGCCAGGACAGCGGCGTCACCGCCGCCCTGCACGGCGTGGCGTTCACCGACCCGCTGACCGGCACGGTGGTCGGCGACGCGGGCACGATCCTGCGTACGGTCGACGGTGGCCGGACCTGGCTGCCACAGCAACCACCGGAGGGCACCCCGGCGCTGCGCGCGGTCGCGTTCGCCGACGCGGACACCGGCACGGCGGTGGGCGACGACGGGGTCGTCCTGCGCACCACCGACGGCGGCCGGACCTGGGTCCGCCAGACCAGCGGCGTGGACGTCACTCTGCGCGCGGTCACGATGCTCGACGCGGCGACCGCCGTCGCCGTCGGTGACGTCGGCACGATCCTCACCACCCACGACGGCGGCGCCACCTGGGTGTTCCGCAACAGCGGCCGGACCGCGCAACTGTGGGGCGTCGCCTTCTTCGACCCCGACCACGGCGTCGCGGTCGGCAACAGCGGGCAGATCCTGCGCACCACCGACGGCGGGCGGACCTGGACGCTGGTGCCGAGCGGCACGACCGCGTTCCTGCGGGCGGCGGCCGTTGCCGACCACGCCCACGGGTACGTGGTCGGCGACGGCGTCGTCCTGCGCACCACCGACGGTGGACAGACCTGGACGCCGGAGCAACCGGGCACCACCACCGGCCTGCACGGCGTGGCCGTCGCCGACGTGCACACCGGGTTGGCGGTCGGCCAGGGCGGCACCATCATCGGACGGGTCGGCACCGGTCCGGCGGCGGGCCTGACCCCGGTGACGGTGCGGCTAGACGCCACCGTCGTGGGCGACGTCTCCCCCGCCCGCACCGTGACGGTCCGCAACACCGGCAACGCGCCACTGACCGTCGGCCGGCTGGCGGTCTCCGGCGACCACGCCGACGACTTCCGCCTGGGCGACGACACCTGCTCCGGGCGGACGGTGGCGGTCGCGGCGACGTGCACGGTGGCCGTGACGCTGCGGCCGACCGCGGCCGGCGAGCGGACCGCGACGCTGCAGGTGCCGTCGGACGCCCCGACCGGGTCCGGCACAGTGGAGCTCGACGGGCTCGGTCTCGCCCCCGACCCGCTGCTGGACGCCCGCCCGGCCGAGGCGGCGTTCGCCCTCGACCAGGGGCAGCGGGGACGCCAGGTGGTGACCGTCCGCAACCTGGGCGGCCGGCCCTTGGCCTGGGAAGTGGCCGGCGGGAGCGGCTGCGACCTCCCCGACTGGCTCGTGGCCGTGCCCACTGGCGGCGAGCTGCCACCCGCCGGCGAGCAGCGGGTCGACCTGCTCGTCGACGCCCCCGGCCTGCCCGCCGGCGAGCACTC
>VSBZ01000172.1:0-7274 GCA_047459215.1 Micromonosporaceae bacterium
GTGCGCAGGCGGGTGCGCCTGCGCACCCGCCTGCGCCAGGCCCGCCAGGCCTGGCACCGCCGCTTCCGGGCACCGGCGTGGACGGACCTGCAGCCACGGGTCACCCGGACCGGCGACCACGCCGACATCGTGGTCGCCACCGCGAGCGCGCTGCGCCACCGCGTCGACGGGGCGTCCCGCTCGGTGCGCGTGGTGGTCGAGGACTGGTGCCCGCCGTGGCCGGGCTGGTCGGGGCGGCTCCAGCCGCTGCCCGGACTGCGCGACGAGCGCGTGGTGCTGCCCAGGGGACGGCGCGGCCGGGCCACGGTGGCGGTCACGCTGGCCGAGCCGCTGCCCCTGTCCCGCATCGCGGCCGCCGTCCACCCCGTGTTCGAGCCGCTGCGGCCGCCCCCGGTGGACGGCACCGCCCGCGCCACGCCGGCGGCGGTGACGGTGGACGCGACCGCCGCCAACCCGCGGGGCCGGCAGGCGTACGGACCCCGGTTGCCGGTGGGCGAGCTCCGCTTCGACGGCGGCGCGTGGCGGGTGGTACGCGTACCGGACGGCAAGGAGCTGGTCGCGGGCCGGGCGGGCGCCCCACTGGTCGACCCGCAGCGGGAGGCGCTGGCGCGGCTCGGCGCGGTGGTCTGGACCCCGGCCGGCGACCGCGGGGTGGGGCCGGTCGCCGGCGGCAGGGACACCGTGCCGGCCGGCGGCCGGGACACGGTCACCGACCCGCACGCGATCGCCGGCGTGCTGGCCCAGCTCGCCATGACCGGGGTGGTCCTGTCCTGTCCGGCACCCCCGCCGGACGCGCCGCCCGGCCGGCCCGATCCCCGCGACCTGCTCGCCCCCGAGCTGGCCAGCATCGTCACCCGCCCGCTGCCCGGCGGCGACCCGATGGACTGGGAGATCCGCAGCGTCCACCAGCGGCGGGCGGCGATCCGCCACCACGCCGCCGGGCTGGTACCCCCGCCGGTCACGGCGCTGCTCGTCACGCGCCGGCCGCGGCTGGCGCCGCTGGCGGTGCGCGCCATGGCCGCGCAGACCTACCTGGACCTGGAGATCGTGGTCGGGCTGCACGGGGACGAGGAACCGCCGGGGCTCCGGGAGGCGGCCGGCGACCGCCCGCTGCAGGTGGTGCACATTCCGGCCGACCGCAACCTGGGCGAGGCGCTGACCGCCGCCACCGCCGCCGCCGGCGGCCACCTGCTGACCAAGGTGGACGACGACGACCGGTACGGTCCCGAGCACGTGTGGGACCTGGTGCTGGCCGACCACTACTCCGGCGCCACCGTCGTCGGCAAGGGGGCAGAGTTCGTCCACCTGGTCGCCGACGACCTCACCGTCCGCCGCACGATGGCCGCCGAGGCCTACACCGACGTCGTGGCCGGAGGCACCCTGAGCCTGCGCGCCGCCGACCTCGCGGCGGTCGGCGGCTGGCCCCCGGTGCCGCGGCACGTCGACCGTGCCCTGCTCGACCGGGTGCTCGCCGACGGCGGGCTGATCTACCGGACCCACCCGCTCGGCTTCGTCTACACCCGGCACGGCGAGGGTCACACCTGGGACACCGACCCGGACTACTTCCGCCACGGCGTCCAGCGCCGCTGGTCGGGTCTGCCCCCGTACCCGGAGTTCGGCAGCCATGGCTGAGCGGCCCCGCCCGCCGGCGGCGGACGTCCCCCGGGTGAGGCACAACGACTGGTCGTCGCTGTCCGTGCCGGACCTGGGCCGGTGGCGCCCCACCCGGTCGGTCAGCGTGGTCGTTCCGGCGTACCAGTGCCAGTCCACACTCGACCTCGTGCTGGCCGCGCTGGCCTACCAGACCTACCCGGCGCACCTGCTGGAGGTCGTGGTGGTCGACGACGGCTCGCAACCGCCGCTGGAGCTGCCGAAGCTGCGGCCGGAGCACACCCGGCTGGTGCGGGTGGACAGCGGCTGGGGACGGGCCAACGCGCTGCGGGTGGGCGCGGCGGCCAGCCACGGCGACATCATCCACTGGCTGGACGCCGACATGCTCGTCCACCCCGAGCACGTCGAGGCCCAGGCCAGGTGGCACCACGTCGTCCCGTACGCGGTGACCCTGGGCTGGAAGCGGTTCGTCGACCCGCCGTGGCCGACGCCGGAGGAGGTCGCCGACGCCTGCGCGGCGGGCCGGGCCGACCGGCTGTTCGCCGGGCGTCCCTCACAGGGGCACGACTACGTCGAGCGGTACGTCGCCCGTACCGCCGGGCTGCGGGAGGCCGACCACCTGGCGTTCCTGGTGCACGTCGGCGCCACCGCGGCGCTGCGCCGGGAGCTGTACGACGCCGCCGGTGGGATGGACGCGTCGCTGCGGCTGGGAGAGGACACCGAGCTCGGGTTCCGGCTGGCCCAGGCGGGGGCGGTGTTCGTCCCGGAGCCGGCCGCCCGCGGGTGGCACCTGGGACCGAGCCACATGATGCGTCACCGCGAGGCGCTGCAGCGGTACAACCGGCCCTTCCTGGCCGAGCGGATGCCGCTGCCGCGGTGGCTGCGCCGCCGCGGGGGCGCCGGTGCGGTGCCGCTGGTGACCGCGGTCGTGGACGTGACCGGCCACCGCCTGGAGGAGGTGTGCGACACCGTCGACTCGCTGCTGCGCGGCGAGGAGCCGGACCTGCGCGTGGTCCTGGTCGGACCGTGGCAGCGCCTCACCGGGGAACGGGTCCCCCCGCTGTCGGATCCCTGGTTGGACCTGCGGCTCATCGAGGCGAGCTACCGGGCCGACCCGAGGGTGCGGCTGGCGCGGCAGGCGCCCGCCAGCGTGTTCCCCTCCCCGTACCTGCTGCGCGTGCCGGCCACCCGCCCACTGCCGCCGGACGGCGTGCGCCGGCTGGTGCAGTACGCCGACCAGGAGCGCCTGGGGCTGGTGCGCACCACCGACGGGGTGGAGCTGTGGCGCACCGCGGCGGTCGGCCGGGCGCGGTGGGTGCAGCGCGCCGGCGAGTCGCTTGCCGACGTCGTGTCCGATGTCTACGGTGCCGCGACCGTACCCGGCGACCAGGTCGGCCGGCGGCCGCCCCCCTCGGTGGAGGTGGCCGGGGTACGGTCGCTGGTCAGAGCGGCCGGGCTGGTCGCCTGGCTGGCCGCCGACCGGGCGCGGGCCCGGTTGCGGCGGCTGGCCGCGCCGCAGCGGTCGGCCGGGCCGCGGACGGCCCGCCGACGGAGGAGAGCGTGAGCACGTCACCGGAACCGGGGTCCGCACCGCGGCCCGACAGCGACCCGCCGCCCGACCGGACCGAGGCACCGTCCGGCGCGGCCGGCGACCGGTCCGACCAGATCGGCCCTCCTGGCGGGCGGGACGGGCGGGTCGGCCCGGCCGGCGCGCAGCCCGGGCAGGCCGGCGTGCCGACGGGTGCGGAGGCGTCGCCCGGCCCCGCCGCGTCTGCTGAGCCGGCGGGGCGGCCCGATCCGGTCGCGGCCCAGCTGGCGGACCTGGCCGACCGCCTGTCGGCGGTGGAGTCCCGCCTGTCCGAGCTGGCCGACTCGGTCCGCCGGTCGGTGGACCGCATGCTGCAGGCCTTCCGGCAGTCGCAGCCCCGCGAGGTGGAGGCCCTCCTGCAGCTGTACCGCGACCACCTGCCGCGGGCCCCGATGCCGCCGTCCGGCCAGTGGGCGCTGGACCCCAGCGGCCTGCTGGAGCTGCTCTCCCGGGTCCCGCGGGACCGCCCCTCGCTGGTGCTGGAGCTGGGCAGCGGCACCTCGACGGTGTGGCTGGCGTACGCGCTGGAGCGCTCCGGTGGCCGGCTGGTCTCGGTCGACCACGACCCGGGGTACGGGCAGCGGACCCGCGACCTGCTGGAGCGTCACGAGCTGTCGAAGGTGGCCGAGGTGCGGGACGCGCCGCTGCGCGAGGTCACCGTGGGCGGGCAGGAGCGCCGGTGGTACGACCCGACGGCGTTCGCCGACGTCGCCGGCGTGGACCTGCTGTTCATCGACGGGCCGCCCGGGGCGACCGGGCCGCTGGCGCGGTACCCGGCGCTGCCGCTCCTGCTGCCCCGCCTGGCCCCGGAGGCGCTGGTGGTGCTCGACGACGCGCACCGGCCGGACGAGCAGGAGACGGTGCGGCGCTGGCTGGCGGAGGTGGACGGGCTCTCCCCGGTACCGGCGACGGTCGGCACGGTCGCGGTGCTCCGTTACCGAGCACCCACGGGGCGGGATGATACCGATATAGCGTTATAAGGTGGATTCGCACCTTCCGCTCATCTCGGTCGTCGTCCCCGCCTACCGGGTCGCGGCGTTCCTGCCCGAGTGCCTCGACTCGATCCTGGCCGGCAGCGGCGCCGAGGTCGAGGTCGTGGGCGTGGACGACCACTCGCCCGACGAGTGCCCGCGCATTCTCGACGCGTACGCCCGCCGCGACCCACGGATGCGGGTGGTGCACCTGCCCGCCAACTCGGGCCTGCCGGCGGCGCGCAACACCGGCCTGGCGCACGCCCGCGGCGCGTACGTGTGGTTCGTCGACGGCGACGACTGGCTCCCGGAGGGCGCGCTCGGCGCGGTCACCGACCGGCTGGTCTCGACCCGCCCCGACGTCCTGGTCGTCGGTCACGTCGAGGTCCACCCCGACGGCACCCGCGTGCCCCGGCTGCCACCCCCGGACGACGGGCGGCCACCCGGGCCGCTGGCGCAGCGCACCCACCTGCTGCGGGTGGACCACTCCGCGTGCACCAAGGTGGTCCGCCGCGACCTGCTGACCGCCAACGGGCTGCGGTTCACGCCCGGCTGGTACGAGGACGGGCCGTTCTCGCACGCGCTGCTGCTGACCGCACGGCGCATCGACGTGCTGGACCGGGTGTGCTACTGCTACCGGCGCCGCGGCGAGGGCACGATCACCGGCTCGGTCAGCCACCGGCACTTCGAGGTCTTCGACCAGTACCAGCGGCTGTGGGCGATGGTCGACTCGTCCGACGCGTACCAGCGGTTCCGGCCGGACCTGTTCCGTCTCATGATCGACCACTACCTGGTGATCGCGGGCAACCCGCGGCGGCTGCCACCCGGCTCCCGGCGGGCGTTCTTCCGCCGGATGGCGGCCGACTACCGGCGCCGGCTGCCCCCGGGCGGCTACCCGATGCCGGACGGGGTGGGCCGGATCAAGCACGAGCTGGTGCGGCGGGACGCCTACCTCGCCTACGCGCTGCTGCGCCAGGTGTGGCGCATGCCCAGGTTGCTGGGCCTGGCCCGGGGCCGGGCTGCCGCACCCGCGCGTCCCGCGACACCGCGGCGGGCCCCGGCCCGGTGGTCGGGCGGCGGCCGCGGCCCCGTCCCGGGCGATTCACGGCCCGCCACCCGGACCGGCGACGCGCCGTCCCGGTAGCGGGACGCGGGCCACGGTGCGGGTGGGCGCGCCGCCCAGCCGCACCGTGGCCCGCGGACGTCGCAGGGCGCGGGAGCGCCGGGGACCCGCCCGGGGGTACGCGGTGGACCCGGCCGTCGCGGCGGGGAGGGCCTACCGCGGTGGGCAGACCGCGGTCAGCGTGACGTCCTCCACCACCACCTGACCGGGCGTGACCCACGCCTTGCGTGCGTGCGGCACGTAGCCGTCCTTCGCCACCACCAGCGTCAGGGCGTTGTCCCGTGGCGTGAACCACCAGCGGTAGCCGCCCTCGAAGTCGGTGCGCAGGGTCACCGCGGCGTCCCCCGTCCGACCCTCGATCCGGACCACTGCCCCACCCAACGGGCGCCGGGTCCCGTCGCAGTCCACCCCGGTGACGGTTCCCCGCACCTCGCCCGACGGCCGGCCGGACGCCGGGGCGGCGCCGAACACGAGCTCGCCGACGCCGGTCGTGCGCGCCGTGATCACACCGGTGGCGGGGTCGTACGCGGTCGGCAGCGGCTCGAACCGGCCGTGGCCCGGCGTCGGGCGCAGGTAGACGCTGACCCGGTCGGGGTCGGCCAGGCCGTGGTCGGGGAGGTCGGCCAGTGTGAACCGCAGCTCGGCCAGGAACGGGGTGGCCAGGCCGCTCTGCTGCAGCACCCACCGGTACCCGCTCACCTCGCCCACCACGCCGGCCGGGTCCCGCGGCGCGTCGTCGTAGCGGTAGGCGTTCACGTGGCCGGCGCCGGCGCCGGGCTCCACCCGCAGCGACACACCGGTCACGGTGAACGGGTCGCGCAGCTCGACGGTGCCGGCGCCGGAGACCACGTCGACGCCCACGCCGACCAGCGTGGGGTCCCGCCAGGCGGCCAGCCGGTTGGCGGGCCGTCCGCCGGCGGTCAGGAAGTTGCCCCCGACCAGGACCTGGTTGCCGGACACCGCCAGGGCGTTCACCCCTTCGCCCGACTCCGGCCCGCTGCCGATCCCGCTGCCCAGCCCGGACCAGGTGTCGCCGTCCCAGACGGCGACGGTGTTCGCCGGCTCGTCGCCGGCCCGCGAGAAGAAGCCGCCGGCGACCAGGCCGTCACCCCTTGCCGCGGTGGCGAAGACGTGCAGGTCGGTGCCGCTGCCCAGCGGGTGCCACGCGGTGCCGTCCCACCGGGCGACGAAGCTGGCAGGGGCGCCGCCCGCGCTGGTGAACGAGCCTCCCGCGTACAGGGTGTCCCCGACCACGGTGAGCGTGTTCACCGTGCCGGCCGGCCCGCCCAGCGACGACCACCTCTGGCCGTCCCACCGCCAGACGCCCTGGAACGCCACCCCGGCGTAGATCTCGTCGCCGGACACCGCGATCGCGGGCACGTTGGCGGCGTCGATGCCCTCGCCGACGACCGTCCAGTCGGTGCCGTCGAAACGCGCCACGCCACCGGGGAACGAGCCGGAGGCGTAGACGACGTCGCCGGAGACGACCAGGTCGTGCACGTTGCCGTCGAGGCCGGAGCCGAGCGGGGACCAGGCGGTACCGTCCCATCTGGCCACGTGGGCGGCGGGGACCCCGCCGGCGCGGGTGAAGAAGCCGCCGACGTACAGGTCGGTCCCGGAGGCGGCGAGCGCGCGGACCGGCCCGTTGGTCCCGCCGCTGAGCGGGGACCAGGCGGCGCCGTCCCACCGGGCGATGTTGTTGGCGCGTACCCCGTCGACGATCAGGAACCCGCCGGCGGCGTACAGGTCGCCGCCCAGGGTCGCCACGGCCTCCACACCGGTGCCGGCGGTGACCCCGTCGCCGAACGTCGACCACCCGGAGTCCGGCGTCGCCTCCGTCACCGTCAGCAGCACCGGCACCTGTGTGCGCGGGTGGACCGGGTCGTCGCCGGCCAGGCACACCGTCGCCGAGTGCTCGCCGGCGGGCAGGCCGGTGGCGTAGACGAGCAGGTCGACCCGCTGCTCGCCGGCGGGTGGCAGC
>VSBZ01000173.1:0-7259 GCA_047459215.1 Micromonosporaceae bacterium
GCCGCGGGTCTCGCCGGCGCGGCCGGGTGGGGCCTGCACCGCGCGTACCGGCCGCCGACGGTCCACCGCCTCGACGTGCCGCTGCCACGGCTGGACCCGCGCGCCGACGGGTTGCGGGTGGCGGTCGTCGCCGACCTGCACGTCGGCCCGCTCTACGGGGGTCGTCAGGTCGCCCGGGTGGTGGAGATCGTCAACAGCCTGGACGCCGACCTGGTGACGGTGGTCGGCGACATGGTCACCAGCGGGGCCGGCGAGGTCCGTGACGCCCTGGCGCCGCTGCGGCAGCTGCGCAGCCGGTACGGCGCGTACGCGGTGACCGGCAACCACGAGTACTACACCGGCCACGAAGAGTGGGTGGACGTGGCCGAGGACCTCGGCCTGCGGGTGCTCCGCAACGAGCGTGTGGAGATCGTGCACGGGGGCGCCGCCGTGGACCTCGCCGGGGTGAACGACGTCGAGGGCGGCCGGCACGGCGACCCGCCGGACTTCGCCGCCGCGCTCGGCGACCGCGATCCCTCCCGGCCGGTGGTGCTGCTGGCCCACCAGCCGGTGCAGGTGCGCGAAGCCGCCGCGTACGGTGTGGACCTGCAGCTGTCGGGACACACCCACGGTGGCCAGGTGTTCCCGTTCCACGTGCTGGTGCGGGCGGAGCAGCCGGTGCTCGCCGGCTTCGCCGAAGTGGACGGCACCCGGGTGTACGTCACCCGTGGGGCGGGCTTCTGGGGACCGCCGATGCGGGTGGGTGCCGACCCGCAGGTGTCGCTGCTGGTGCTGCGGTCGGTCTGAGGCTGGTCCTGCCGCCGTCCGGGGACCGCCGGTGCGGTGGCCGGCTCGGGACCGCCGGTGCGGTGGCCGGCGTCGCCGCGCCCCGGTGCGGTGGTGCCGGTGCCACGGCCGTGACCGGCGCCGCCCGGGCCGGACCCGGGGTCACCGCCGGCGGGCACGGGTGGGCGGTGAGGCGGGCGTGGCGGCTGTGACCTGCGGTGGTCAGCGTGACAGAATGCGGCGTGCCCTCGTTTCCCAGCGTGGACGCCCCCTTCGTCGCGGACCTGCACCTCCACTCCCGCTACTCGATGGCCTGCAGCCGCGACCTGGAGCTGCCCGTGCTGGCCCGGTGGGCCCGCCGCAAGGGTGTGGCCGTGCTCGCCACCGGCGACATCACCCACCCGGCGTGGCGCGACCACGTCCGCTCCCACCTGCGCCCGGCCGAGCCGGGGCTGTACCGGCTGATCCCGGAGGTGGAGCGGCAGGTCCAGGCGCAGCTGCCGAAGCGGCTGGCGGCCGTTCCGCCGGTCCGTTTCATGCTGTCGGTGGAGATCTCCACGATCTACAAGCGGGACGGTCGCACCCGCAAGGTCCACCACCTGGTGTACCTGCCCGACCTGGACGCAGCCGACCGGTTCGCCACCGCGCTGGGACGCATCGGCAACCTCGCCTCCGACGGCCGGCCGATCCTCGGCCTGGACTCCCGCGACCTGCTGGAGATCACGCTGGAGAGCAGCCCGGACGCGTTCCTCGTCCCCGCCCACATCTGGACCCCGTGGTTCTCCGCGCTGGGGTCGAAGTCCGGGTTCGACTCCATCGCCGAGTGCTACGGCGACCTGGCCGGGCACATCTTCGCGGTCGAGACCGGTCTGTCCTCCGACCCGGCGATGAACCACCGGGTCTCCAGCCTCGACTCGTACCGGCTGGTGTCCAACTCCGACGCCCACTCGCCGGCGGCGATGGCCCGCGAGGCCACGTTGTTCACCACCGACCTGGACTACCGCTCGCTGCGGGAGGCGATGCGTACCGGCGAGGGGCTGTACGGGACGGTGGAGTTCTTCCCCGAGGAGGGCAAGTACCACGCGGACGGTCACCGCGCCTGCGGGGTGAGCTGGTTGCCGGCGCAGACCCGGGCGGCCGGCGGCACCTGTCCGCGGTGCGGCCGGCAGCTGACGGTCGGGGTGCTGTCCCGGGTGGAGGATCTCGCCGACCGGGACGAGGACGCGCCGCCGCCCCCGAACGCCCGCGCGGTCGTCCACCTCGTACCCCTGGCGGAGGTGCTGGGCGAGATCCACGGCGTGGGTCCGCGCACCCGGACCGTCACGGGCCGGCTCAACGACCTGGTCGCCACGCTCGGTCCGGAGCTCGAGATCCTCATGCGGACCCCGCTGGAGGAGATCCGTCGGGCCGGCGGCGAGCTGCTGGCCGAGGCGGTGCGGCGGCTGCGCGCCGGCGAGGTGCGGCGTACGCCCGGCTACGACGGCGAGTACGGGGTGATCCGGCTGTTCGATCCGGGGGAGCTGTCCGGTCCGGCCGGCGGCGCGCTGTTCGAGGTGGCCGCGCCGGCGGCCACGGAGCCGGCCGCCAGGAAGCGGGCGGTCACGGCGCGGGCGACCACCGCACGGGCGACCGCTCCGACGGCGGCCGGCGCGCCGGCACCCGCTCCCGCACCGGTGGACGTGCCGCCGGAGCCGGTGCTGGTCGGGATGGAGGAGGTCGGTACCGGCCTGCTGGACCGGCTGGACGCGATGCAGCGGGTCGCGGCCGCGGCACCGGGCGGGCCGTTGCTGGTCGTGGCGGGGCCGGGCACGGGCAAGACCCGGACCCTCACCCACCGCATCGCGTACCTGTGCGCCGAGCTGGGCGTCTCCCCCGACCAGTGCCTGGCGATCACCTTCACCCGCCGGGCCGCCGAGGAGCTGCGCTCGCGGCTGGCCGACCTCATGGGCCCGGCCGCCGAGGGCGTCACCGTGGCGACCTTCCACTCTCTCTGCCTGGCGATCCTGCGCGAGAACGCCGCGGCCGCCCAGCTGTCGCCCGGCTTCCGCGTGGCCGACGAGGCCGAGGCCGCGAGCCTGCGGGAGGAGGCCGGCGGCGACCACCAGACCTACCGCAAGCTGCTGCGGGCCGCAGACCTGGTGGACCTCGACGAGCTGGTGGCCACCACGGTGGAGCTGCTGCAGGCCGACCCCGCGCTGGTCGACCGGTACCGCGCCCGCTGGCCGTGGATCTTCGTCGACGAGTACCAGGACGTCGACGCCGAGCAGTACGCGCTGCTGCGGCTGCTGGCCGGGCCGGAGGGCAACCTGTACGCCATCGGCGACCCGGACCAGGCGATCTACTCGTTCCGGGGCGCCGACGTCGGGTACTTCCTGCGGTTCGCCGAGGACTTCACCGACGCGCGCACGGTCCGGCTGGCGCGCAACTACCGGTCCGCGCCGCCGATCGTCGCCGCCGCCCTGCAGGCGATCGCGCCGGCCAGCCTGGTCCGCGACCGGCGGCTGGAGCCGGCCCGGAGGGACGCCGAGGCACCCCTGCTGGGCCGCTACGCGGCCGCGTCGGCCGCGGACGAGGCGCGGTTCGTCGCGCACACCGTGGACCTGCTCGTGGGCGGGGTGTCGCACCGCTCGCTGGACACCGGCCGGGTGGACCCGCGGCTCCAGGCCGGCGGGTACGGGTTCGCCGACATCGCCGTGCTCTACCGCACCGACGCGCAGGCCGGCCCGGTGGTCGAGGCGCTCGGCCGGGCCGGCATACCGTTCCAGAAGCGCACGCACAACCGGCTGCGCGACCGCCCCGGGGTGGCGGAGATCGCCCGGGAGCTGCGGCTGCAGGCCGACGACGCCGGTGAGGACCTGGCCGCGCGGGTGCGGCGGGCGGCGCGGGAGCTCGCCCGCCGTCACGACCTGCCGTCGCTCGACCCGGAGACGGTGCGGGTCCGCCCCGAGGACGTGTGGTCCGCCGCCGAGCTGCTCGCACCGCTGGCCCGCGAGTGCGGGCGGGACACGGAGAGGTTCCTGGCGGCACTGGCCGCCGACACCGAGGTGGACGCGCTGGACCCGCGGGCAGAGGCGGTGACGCTGCTGACCCTGCACGCGGCCAAGGGTCTGGAGTTCCCGGTGGTCTTCCTCATCGGGGTCGAGGACGGCCTGCTGCCGCACGCGTTCCCCGGCACCACCCCCACGCCGGAGCAGGTGGCCGAGGAGCGACGGCTGTTCTTCGTGGGCCTGACCCGGGCCCGGGACCGCCTGTACGTCAGCCACTCGCGGCACCGGCCGAGCCCGTTCCTCCGCGACATCGACCAGCGCCTCTTCGAGCCGTGGCGCCAGGTGCCGGCCACCCGCCGCCACATCCAGCCGCGGCTGCTGTAGGGCGGTACCGTGAGCACGCGGCGGTGCGCGGCCGCCGCGGCGCGCGCCGTTCGGGGAGGTCAGCGATGTCGCGTTACGGACCGGCCGACGAGGATCCGGAGGTACCCGGCGAGTGGTACGGGCCGCCGTCGGACCCGTGGGACCACTCCGCCGACCCGCGGCGCGGGCCGACCGGGCCGCAGCCGGGCCGTCCGGCCGGAGGGCACCGCTCCCGGCCGCCCTCGCCCGGACCGGCGGCGTACCCGGAGGGCCCGACGCCGGCGGGGTGGCCGAACCCGCCGGCGTCCGACGAGCCCACGCGGGCCGACCTGCCCCCGTGGCCGGGCGAGTCGGCGCGGCCCGGGCGACCGGGCCGGGCCGCCGGGCACGGCCACCCGCCGCAGCGGCGCTCCGGCCTGCTGATCCTGCTGCTGGCGGTGCTGGTGCTCGTGGTGGCCGGCGGGGTCTGGGCGACCCTGAGGTGGGTGAGCGACGAGCCGGGCCGGCAGGTCACCGGGCCCGGCGGACCGAGCGGTGGGCCCTCCCCGAGCGCCACCACCGAGGGCGAGCCGGCCGAGGTCCCCGACGACCGCACCGGCATGGGGCCGGTGGTGGCCCAGCCGGGCGACTGCCTGGTCAACGAGGGCACCGCGAGCGAGCCGGCGATGCGCATCGTGCCCTGCGACACCGACGAGGACACCACCGTCTACCGCGTCCTGGCCCGCTTCAACGAGCAGGTCAGCGGCGACACGCCGGAGGAGCAGGACAGGTCCGCGCAGGAGATCTGCCTCGGGACCGAGAACTACGAGGTCCACTACCGGTTCGTCGCCGCCGACCCCGAGGACAGCTTCGTGCTGTGCCTGGACCAGCAGTGAGTGCCCGACACGCCGATAGCGGCTTCTAGCGGAATCTAACGCTCTGGCTAGATTGCCCGATACATTGCCAGACCATGGACCCGGTGCGGAACCCGTACGCCCCCGGGGCCGGGCAGCGCCCGCCCGAGCTGGCCGGCCGCGACCGCGAGCTGCAGGCCTTCGAGGTGGTGCTGGAACGGGTCGCCCGTGGCCGCCCGGAGCGGTCGATCGTGCTCACCGGGTTGCGGGGGGTCGGCAAGACCGTGCTGCTCAACGCCCTGCGCTCGCAGGCCATCGGCCGCCTGTGGGGCACCGGGAAGATCGAGGCCAGGCCGGACCAGTCGCTGCGGCGCCCGCTGTCGGCGGCGTTGCACATGGCCGTGCGGGAGCTGGCACCGCGACACCGCGCCCCCGACCGGGTGGCCGCGTTCCTCGGCGTCCTGAAGGCGTTCGCGTTGCGGGCCGCCGGACCGGACGCCAAGCTGCGCGACCGCTGGCAGCCGGGCATCGACGTGCCCGCGGCCACCGGGCGCGCCGACTCCGGCGACATCGAGATCGACCTGGTGGAGCTACTCACCGACGCCGCCGAGCTGGCGGCCGACGTGGGGACCGGGATCGCCCTGTTCATCGACGAGATGCAGGACCTGGGCGCCGACGACGTCTCGGCGCTGTGCGCCGCCTGCCACGAGCTGTCACAGTCCGGTGCCCCGTTGATCGTGGTGGGAGCCGGCCTGCCGCACCTGCCGGTGGTGCTGTCGGCCGCCAAGTCCTACTCGGAGCGCCTGTTCCACTACCAGCGCATCGACCGGCTCGACCGGGAGGCCTCCGACCAGGCGCTCGTCGCCCCCGCCGCCCGGGAAGGGGTGGAGTACGAGGGCGCGGCGCTGGACGCGCTGTACGAGGCCAGCGGCGGCTACCCGTACTTCGTCCAGGCGTACGGCAAGGCCACGTGGGACCACGCCCCGCGCTCCCCGATCACCGCCGACGACGTCCGCATGGCCCGGCCGGCGGCCGACGCGGAACTGGCGGTCGGGTTCTTCGGCTCCCGCTACGAGCGCGCCACTCCCGCCGAGCGGGAGTACCTGCGGACCATGGCGGCGCTCGCGGCCGCCGCCGGGGAGGACGGGGACGTCGCCGTGTCGACCGCGGAGGTGGCGCGGGCCCTGTCGCGGCGTCCGGCCTCGCTGTCGCCGGCCCGGGACGCGCTCATCAAGAAGGGACTCATCTACTCCGGCGAGCGGGGCACGGTCGCGTTCACGGTCCCGCACTTCGGGCGCTACCTGCGCAGCCAGCCGCTGTGAGCCCCGTCCGGCGCCGCCGGCGCCGGGTCGGTTTCGCCACCGCCCTGCCGGGTACCGATGGCGGTGGCTGCGCCAGCGAGCCTGCCCGAACAGGAGGTCCGACATGACCACGATCACCGAGTCGGTCGAGGTGGCCGCGCCGGTGCGCACGGTCTACAACCAGTGGACGCAGTTCGAGGAGTTCCCGCGGTTCATGGGCGGGGTGTCGGAGGTACGCCAGCTGTCGGACACGCGCACCCACTGGGTGACGGCGGTGGGCGGGGTGACCCGGGAGTTCGACGCCGAGATCACTGAGCAGGTGCCGGACCGGCGCATCGCCTGGGAGTCCATCTCCGGCGCCCGCCAGGCGGGCACTGTGGACATCGAGCCGGTGGCGGCCGACCGCAGCCGGGTGACGGTGCGGATGGAGTACGAGCCGGAGAAGATCACCGAGAAGGTGGCCGACGCCATGGGCATCCTGCGCCGTCAGGTACGGCGGGACCTGGACCGGTTCCGGGACTTCATCGAGGAGCGCGGCACGGAGACCGGCGGCTGGCGCGGGGAGGTCCGGGGCGACGAGCCTCCGGACGACGCCCAGACGTGGTGAGCGGCTGACGCCCGGTGACCACGTGCGCGGCCAGGCTCGGCACGAGTGTGACGTTCGTGACCATGAGGTTGGTCGTGGTCGATACGGGATGACGAACCGCGGATTGTGCGGTATCACTGGTACGGACGACCCGGCCGGCCGGCGCCGGCATCGATTGCAAGATCCTTTGATACGACGGGGGTGACGGCTCGCTGTGAGCGCACAGGTCGACCGGTCGCCCCCGTGGCCCACCGCCGTCGACCTGTCGCGCGCCCCACGGACGCTGTCCCGCCCGCGCCTGCGGACACGCACCCAGGTCTGGCTCGTGTTCGCCACGATCGTCGCGGCGGGCGCCGCGGCGTACGTGTTCGGCCGGCGGTACACGTTCTTCGACGTCAAGATCTACCACGGGGCGGTGGAGTGG
>VSBZ01000017.1:0-37392 GCA_047459215.1 Micromonosporaceae bacterium
TCCCCGACCAGGTCAAGAACCCGCCCTACCCGCGGTCCAACTACAACGAGGTGACCTTCCGGAGCGTGACCGCCGAGCGGATGCGGGTGGTCATGACCCACCGCGAGGGGTACGGGACCGGGCTGAAGGAGATCCAGGTGTTCCGCCCGGTCACCCCGCCGCCGCCGCGCCCCGAGAACCAGCCGCCTCAGGTGGTGGTGTGGCAGGACCGCAGCGTCCAGGCGCCCGGCCAGGCGAAGCTGGCCTCCGTGGTCAAGGACGACGCGCTCCCGAACGGCACCCTGGACGTCCGGTGGGAGGTCGTGTCCGGGCCGGGGCTGGCGCTGTTCGACGACCCGCGGTCGACCCGCCCGCTGATGATGGCCTCGGAGGACGGCCGGTACGTGGTGGCGGTGACCGCCACCGACGGCGAGGCGTCCACCACCGAACAGCTCACCATCGAGATCACCGGGGTTGGGACCGGCCGGGTGAACCTCTCCCCACGGGCCACTCCCACCTGCACCAACACCTCGCCGTGGGAGACCTGTGAGGCGATCATCCTGAGCTCCGACGGCAGCACCCCACCGCAGTACGGGACCTGGCCGACCAACGGCAACCAGTGGGTGATGCTGGAGTGGCCCGAACCGGTGCGGGTGGACTCCTCGGACATGTGGTTCTTCCAGGACGTACCGCCGGGTGCCAGCGGCGGGGTCCAGGCGCCCGCGTCCTGGAACATCGAGTACTGGGACGGCGAGGCGTGGCGGCCGGTCGGCAACCCGGTCGGGTTCGGCACCGCGCTGAACCAGTTCAACCACGCCAGTTTCGACCCGGTGACCACCACCCGGTTGCGGGCGAACCTGATCGCCCGCCCGAACCAGGCCCCGTCCGAAGGCGTGGGTGTCCGCCGGTGGCGGGTCTACGCCGAGGTACCGGAGGCGGTGGCGCCCGTGACCGTCACCACCCGGGTCGGTGAGCTTCCCGAGCTGCCCTCGAAGGTCACCCTGATCTACGCGGGCGGTGCGGAGCTCGAGGCGGCGGTGATCTGGGAGCCGGTTTGGCCCGAACAGGTCGCCAACCCGGGCACCTTCCAGCTACGCGGGTTGGTCGACACCACCACCCTGCTGGCCACCGCCACGGTCACGGTGGTCGCGGATCCGTAGCCCTCGGAGGGGCCCGAGATGGACGCTCTCAGCCATCCACCCGGCGGCACGCGGGAACGCGCCGCCGGCATCTCGGCCCGGATCGCGGTCGGCGCGCCGATGGCCTCCGCCATCGGCGCGCCGACCGGCGCCCCGGCGCCTGCTGACCGCACCCCCCGGATCAGCAGGGAACCGTTCGGCGCACTCGACGACGGCACCCCGGTCGACCGGTACACCCTCATCAACGGCGACCTGCGGGTGCGGATCCTCACCTACGGCGGGATCCTGCAGTCCGTCGAGGTGCCGGACCGCAGGGGCGAGCACGCCAACGTCACGCTCGGGTTCGACACGCTGACCGACTACGTCGAGCGCAACCCGTACTTCGGTTGCATCACCGGCCGCTACGCCAACCGGATCGCCGGCGGCCGGTTCCGCCTGGACGGTACGACCTACCAGCTGCCGCAGAACGACGGGCCGAACAGCCTGCACGGCGGCGAGGTCGGTTTCGACAAGCACGTGTGGCAGGCGACCCCGTTCACCACCCGGCACACGGTTGGGCTGCGGCTGACCCACACCAGCCCGGACGGCGACCAGGGCTACCCCGGCACCCTCGAGGTCGAGGTGACCTACACGCTGACCCGGGACGGGATCCGGATGGACTACCGGGCCACCACCGACCGTCCGACCGTGGTGAACCTCACCAACCACGCCTACTTCAACCTCGCCGGTGAGGGCTCGGGCAGCATCGACGACCACCTGCTGCAGATCAACGCCGACCACTACACCCCGGTCGACGGGACACTCATCCCGACCGGGGAGATCGCGCCGGTGCGCGGGACTCCGATGGACTTCCGCCGCCCGACCGCGATCGGCGAGCGGAACCGGGACGGCACGTTCGAGCAGCTGGTGGCCGGCCGTGGCTACGACCACAACTGGGTGCTCAACCGACGCGACCACACCTACACCGAGCTGGAGGAGGCCGCCCGGGTGGTGGAGCCCGGGTCCGGCCGGGTACTGACGATCCACACCACCGAGCCGGGGATCCAGTTCTACTCCGGAAACTTCCTCGACGGCACACTGGTCGGCACGAGCGGGCGGCTGTACCGGCAGGGCGACGGCTTCGCACTGGAGACCCAGCACTTCCCCGACTCGCCGAACCAGCCCGACTTCCCGTCCACGGTGCTGCGCCCGGGTGAGGTCTACGAGACGACCACCATCTACCAGTTCTCCACCACCCAATGAGGAGGTGCCTCGCATGGCTGGGAGGTTTCTGCGCACCGGTGCCGTGGCCGCGGCAGCGGTCCTCGTGCTGGCGGGCTGCGTCGAGGACAGCGACGGCGACGGTGGCGCCCCGACGCCGGTGGGAAGTGGTGCTCGGGGGTGAGGATCGCCGCCTTCCCCGGTGGCGGGGAGGGTACCCCGTTCACCAACAATGTCCACAACGGCTATAAAGCGGCTGCCGAGGACCTCGGGCCGGACGTGACCTACTACTTCTCCGACTGGAACGTCGAGACGATGATCGCCCAGTTCCAGGAGGCGCTGGCGCAGGGCTACGACGGCATGGCGGTCATGGGCCATCCCGGCGACGAGGCCATGGACCCGCTCATCGACCAGGCCTTCGAGCAGGGCGTCCAGGTCACGGTCGTCAACGTCGAGCTACCGCAGGCGTTCGCCGCCCACCAGGCCGAGGGCCTGGGCTACGTCGGCGCGCCCAACTACCAGGCCGGCAGGCGGCTGGCGGAGGAGGCGGTGGCGAGGTCCGGTGCCGGCGCCGGCGAGAAGGCGTTCGTCTGGGGTCTGCTGGCCGAGGCCGGTCGCGGCGAGCGGACCCGGGGGATCATCGACGGGTTCGAGGACGCCGGCCTGGAGGTGGTCTACCAGGAGATCGACGCGGCCACGAACGCCGACGCCCAGGCCGGTGTCCCCACGTTCACCGGCGTGGTCTCCGCCAACCCGGACCTGTCGATCGTGGTCACCGACCACGGCGCGCTCACCGCCGCCGCGCAGACCTACGCGACCGCGGCCGGGTTGGGGCCGGACGACGTCTACTTCGCCGGCTTCGACCTCGGGCCGGCCACGGTGGACGCGATCGAGAGCGGCTACCTCGACCTGGTCATCGACCAGCAGCCGTTCCTGCAGGGCTACCTGCCGATCCTGCAGATCTGCCTGACCCAGGTCTACGGCTTCTCCGGTCTCTACATCGACACCGCCGGCTCGTTCGTCGACCGGTCCAACGTCGAGTTCGTCGCGCCACTGGCCGACCGGGAGATCCGCTGACCCGTATGGTGGGCGGTCACAGCGAGCGCCGTGGCCGCCCACCCGCCCCATCCAACCCAGGAGCAATGGACGGAGCGTATGACCGAACCGAAGGCTGAGCCCGCCGGCCCGGCGCCACCGGTGATCGAGCTTCGCAACGTCTCGAAGACGTTCGGCGAGGTGCGCGCGCTGTCGGGGGTCAACTTCCACGTCAACCGCGGTGAGATCGTCGGGCTGCTCGGCGACAACGGCTCCGGAAAGTCGACCATCGTCAAGATGCTGATGGGCTACCACCACCCGGACCCCGGTGGCGAGGTGTGGGTCGACGGCCAGCGGGTGCGGGACTGGTCGGTGGCGCGTGCCCGGGCGCTCGGCATCGAGACGGTCTACCAGGAGCGGGCGCTCGCCGAGCTGCAGCCGGTGTGGCGCAACATGTTCATGGGTCGGGAGCGGCGCAACCGGCTCGGCCTGCTGGACGTGCGCGGGATGCGCCGCGAGGCGGCCGCCATGTTGCGGGGTCACATGGGCTTCACCTCGAGCGCCGTCCACCCCGACAACATGGTGCAGACCATGTCCGGGGGAGAAAAGCAGGGCATCGCGATCGTGCGGGCGCCCTACTTCCACGCCCGGCTGGTGCTGCTGGATGAGCCCACCATGGGACTGTCGCTGTCGGAGACGGCGAAGACCCTCGACTTCGTCCGGTCGATCAAGGAGGCCGGGCGCTCGGCGGTCTTCATCGACCACAACATCTTCCACGTCTACCCGGTGGTCGACCGGGTGGTGGTGCTCGACCGGGGACGGGTCGCCGGCGAGTTCGCCCGTTCCGAGATTTCCATGGACGAGCTGGTGGAACGCCTCTACCGGGTGGCACGGACCGGAAAGCTGACGGAGTGAGATGACCGACAAGACCGTTACCACGACGCCGGAGCCCGGGACCGAGGCCCGGGCTGAAGCCCCGCCGGTGCCCGAGGACGACCTCGGGACCCGCCTCCGGCGGCGGCTGCGCAGCCACGCCCTCACCCTCGCCACGCTGGGCGTCGCGTTGCTGTTGTGGCTGATCGCCGTCATCGTCTCGCCCGAGGTGTTCCTGAGCACCAGGATCTACGCGGCGTTCGCGACCACCACCCCGCTGTTCGCGATGGTGGCGCTGGCGCTGACGCTGGTGGTCATCACCCGGGAGATGGACCTCTCGTTCGGGTCGGTGATGGCGCTGAGCATGGTCGGCGTCGTCAAGGCGTACGCGCTCACCGGCAGCGTCCTGCTGGCGGTGCTGGCGTGCCTGCTGGTCGGGGCGGCGTGCGGTCTGTTCAACGGTGTGCTGGTGGCGATCCTCGGCATCCCGTCGCTGGTCATCACCCTCGGCACGCTGTTCCTGTTCCGCGGGATCGAGATGGTGCTGATCCAGGGCCGGCCGACCGTGCTCCGGGATCCGGACTTCGATCTGCTGCGCAGCCTCCTGACCGGAAAGGTAGCCGGCGTTCCGAACCAGCTGCTGTGGATGATCGCCGTGGCGGTGGTGCTGTGGGTGGTGCTGAACCGTACCCGCTTCGGAGCCCACATCTTCCTGGTCGGTGACAACCCGACCAGCGCCCAGCTGATGGGCGTCCGGGTGGCCCGGGTGCGGATCGCCACCTTCGTGATCCTCGCGGTCATCGCCGCCTTCACCGGCATGATGTCCGCGATGTACATCGGGACCTTCTTCCCCACCCTCAGCGAGGGCACCGGGGCGCTGCTGTACCCGATCGCGTCGGTGTTCGTCGGCGGCATCGGCTCGATCGTCGGCACGTTCATCGGGGCCTTCCCGGTCGGCGCGATCAACGCCGGGGTGGTCAGCGCGGGCATCGACGGTTTCTACACCGAGCTGTTCTTCGGGCTGGTGATCGTCGTGTCGTTGGTCCTGCAGACGGTCATCACCCGGTGGATGCGCCGGTAGCCGCGCCGGCCGGGCATCGTCGACCGTGGGGGGTCACGTGGGAATCGCGTGTCGGCCCCGGCCGGGCCGCTTTGGATGGTCTGGTACGCCGGTCAGGCCGTACCCGCCCAGGGCGTGGTGGCCGTCGACGCGCGTCCGCAGGCCGGTCGGCCCCGACCGGGGCATCCACCACCGTCCCCGAATTCCGGGGCGCCGGGTCTGTCCGGCACGGGGCTGTGCTGCTACTGTTAGCGCTAACAATTGTGAGCGCTCACAGGGGCCTCAGAGGGAGGGCGCAGTGGCGCGGGAACGGGTGCGTCGCGCACCGGTCATGGCCGACGTGGCGCGGCGCGCCGGCGTCTCCCACCAGACCGTCTCGCGGGTGATCAACGGCCACCCGAACGTCCGGGAGTCGACCCGGGCGCGGGTGCTCGCCGCGATCAACGAACTCTCCTACCGACCCAACTCCACCGCCCGGGCACTTGCCACCCGGCGGACCCAGGTGCTCGGGGTCATCGCCTTCGACACCACCCTGTACGGGCCGGCCAGCACGCTGTTCGGGATCGAGCAGGCGGCCCGCGCGGCCGGCTACTTCGTCAGCATTGTCAGCCTCGAGGCGATCACCGAGCACAACATCGCCGAGGCGCTCGACCACCTCGCCGAGCAGTCGGTCGACGGGCTGATCGTGATCGCCCCCCAACGGCAGGCGGTCGAGGCCCTGGCGAGCCTGCCGGCCGAGCAACCGGTCGTGGTGGTGGAGGGCGGCGAGGCGCCCGGCCGGGCGGTGGTCTGCGTCGACCAGCAGGCCGGCGCCGCCGCGGTCACCCGCCACCTGCTGGAGCTCGGTCACGAGACGGTGGTCCACGTCGCCGGCCCGCCGGACTGGCTGGAGGCGCAGGCCCGGCAGGCGGCCTGGCGGGCGACGCTGGCGGAGGCCGGCGCGCCGGTCCCGCCGGTGCTGACCGGCGACTGGAGCCCGCGCTCCGGCTACCTGGCCGGCCAGCAGCTGGCCAGGCGCCTGGCCAGGCGCGACGACGTGACCGCGGTCTTCGTCGCCAACGACCAGATGGCGCTCGGGCTGCTGCGCGCCTTCCAGGAGGCCGGCATCGAGGTGCCGGGCCGGGTCAGCGTCGCCGGCTTCGACGACATTCCCGAGGCGGCCTACTTCTACCCGCCGCTCACCACGGTCCGGCAGGACTTCGCAGAGGTGGGGCGGCGCAGCATCACGCTGCTGCTGGAGCAGCTCGCCACCGGTGAGCCGACCGCAAAGCGGGTGGTGGTACCGGCGCACCTGGTCGTCCGGGCGAGCACCGCCGCCCCATCCCACCACCCGAGCTCTTGATGGGGAGATCCATGGCATCTGCACCGGCATCTGACGCGCAGCCAGCCGCGACGCACGCGCTCGGCATCGAGCTCGGCTCGACCCGGATCAAGGCGGTGCTGATCGGTCCGGACCACGTCCCGCTCGCCAGCGGCAGCTACGACTGGGAGAACCAGCTCGTCGACGGCCTCTGGACCTATCCGCTGGAGGAGGTCTGGACCGGCCTGCAGGCGTGCGTCGCCGACCTGGTCGCCGATGCGCAGCGGCGCCACGGCTGGCGGCCCACGAGCATCGGGGCGATCGGCGTGTCCGCCATGATGCACGGCTACCTGGCGTTCGACGCCGACGGCGAGCTGCTGGTGCCGTTCCGCACCTGGCGCAACACCAACACCGGCCGGGCGGCCACCGAGCTGACCGAGCTGTTCGGCTTCAACATCCCGCTGCGCTGGTCGGTCGCCCACCTGTACCAGGCGATCCTCGACAACGAGCCGCACCTGTCGCGGCTGGCCCACCTCACCACCCTGGCCGGATATGTCCATTGGCGACTGACCGGGCGCAAGGTGCTCGGCGTCGGCGACGCGTCGGGGATGTTCCCGATCGACCCGGCGACCGGCGACTACGACCGGACCATGCTCAAGCGGTTCAACCAGCTGGTCGCCGAACGCCGGCCCGGCCTGCGGCTGGAGGAGCTGCTGCCGGAGGTGCTGCCGGCCGGTGCCGAGGCCGGCCGGCTGACCGCCGAGGGCGCCGCGCTGCTGGACCCCAGCGGCGCGCTCCCGCCCGGCATCCCGTTCTGCCCGCCCGAGGGCGACGCCGGCACCGGCATGGTCGCCACCAACTCGGTCGCCCCCCGCACCGGCAACATCAGCGCCGGAACCTCGATCTTCGCGATGGTGGTGCTGGAACGGCCGCTCGAGAAGGTGCACCACGAGCTGGACGTGGTCACCACCCCGGCCGGCGACCCGGTGGCGATGGTCCACTGCAACAACGGCGCCAGCGAGCTGGGCGCATGGGCCGGCCTGCTCGGCGAGTTCGCCGCCGCGCTGGGCCGCCCGGCCGGGCCCGACGAGGTGTTCGGGGCGCTGCTGCGGGCCGCCCTGTCCGGGGACGCCGACGGCGGTGGCCTGCTCGCCTACAACTACCTCGCCGGAGAGCCGATCACCGGCCTGACCGAGGGGCGGCCACTGGTGATCCGCACCCCGGACAGCCGGCTGACGTTGGCCAACTTCGCCCGCAGCCAGCTCTACGGCGTGTTCGCCACCCTCGCGCTGGGGATGCGGGTGCTCGCCGAGGAGAACGTCGTGCTCGACCGGATGTTCGCCCACGGTGGACTGTTCCGGACCGAGGGGGTGGCGCAGAGGCTGCTGGCCGCGGCGATCGGCGCCCCGGTGGCGGTCGGCGAGACCGCCGGCGAGGGTGGCGCCTGGGGCATGGCGCTGCTCGCCAACTACCGGCTGACCGGGGCCGGCCAGGATCTCAGCGGCTACCTGAGGGAGCGGGTCTTCGCCGGCGCGCAGCTGCGGGTGGTCGAGCCCGACCCCGCGGACGTGGCCGGGTTCGCCGCGTACCTCGACCGCTACCGGGCCGGCCTGGCGGCCGAGCGGGCCGCGACCGCGGTCCGCTAGCCCTGACGAGCGGAGGTTGACAGCGTGAGCACCAGTTCCGTGACCGGTGTCCCGGCGTCGTTGCGTGATGCCGTCGACGCCACCAAGCGTACCGTGGCCGCGCTCCACGCCGAGCTGGTCCGGTACGGACTCGTGGTGTGGACCGCCGGCAACGTCTCCGGCCGGGTGCCCGGCAGCGACCTGTTCGCCATCAAGCCCAGCGGCGTCTCCTACGACGAGCTGACGCCGGAGTCGATGGTGGTCTGTGACCTGGACGGGCGGCCGGTCGAGGGGGACCTGGCACCCTCCAGCGACACCGCCGCGCACGCCTACGTCTACCGCCACATGCCGGAGGTCGGCGGGGTGGTGCACACCCACTCCACCTACGCGACCGCCTGGGCGGCGCGCGGCGAGCCGATCCCGTGCGTCCTCACCGCGATGGCCGACGAGTTCGGCGGTGAGATCCCGGTCGGTCCGTTCGCGGCGATCGGGGACGACTCGATCGGTCGCGGGATCGTCGAGACGCTCACCGGCCACCGTTCCCCCGCAGTGCTGATGCGGAACCACGGGGTCTTCACCATCGGCAAGGACGCCAGGGCGGCGGTCAAGGCCGCGGTGATGTGCGAGGACGTCGCCCGGACCGTCCACATCGCTCGTGTTGGCGGCGAGCCGATCCCGATCGCACCGGCCGACATCGACCGGCTGTACGAGCGCTACCAGCACGTGTACGGACAGAGGGGTCGCGTGTACGGACAGAGGAGTCGTTGATGGAGCAGCAGCAGCATGAGGTCTGGTTCCTGACCGGGAGCCAGAAGCTGTACGGCGAGGAGACACTGCGTCAGGTCGCCGAGCAGTCCCGCCCGATCGCGGCGGCACTCGACGCCAGCGCCGAGGTACCGGTACGGGTGGTCTGGCAGCCGGTGCTCACCGACGCCGAGGAGATCCGTCGCGTGTGCCTGCAGGCCAACGCCACGCCGTCGTGCATCGGCGTGATCGCCTGGATGCACACCTTCTCGCCGGCGAAGATGTGGATCGGCGGGCTGCAGGCGCTGCAGCTGCCGCTGCTGCACCTGCACACGCAGGCCAACCAGGCGCTGCCGTGGGCCGAGATCGACATGGACTTCATGAACCTCAACCAGGCCGCCCACGGTGACCGCGAGTTCGGCTTCATCCAGACCCGGCTCGGGGTGGCCCGCAAGACCGTCGCCGGCCACGTCAGCGACCCGGAGGTGGTGCGGCGGATCGGCGTCTGGGCCCGGGCGGCGATCGGCCGGGCGCAGCTGCGCTCGCTGCGGCTGGTCCGGTTCGGTGACAACATGCGCGACGTGGCGGTCACCGAGGGCGACAAGGTGGAGGCCCAGCGCCGGTTCGGCGTCTCGGTCAACACCTACGGGGTCAACGACCTGGTCGCTGCCGTCGAGGCGGCCACCGACGCCGAGGTCGACGCGCTGGTCCGCGAGTACCAGGACGCCTACCGGGTGGTGCCGGAGCTGCTGCCCGGCGGGGAGCGGCACGAGTCGCTGCGGTACGCCGCCCGGATCGAGGTCGGCCTGCGGCACTTCCTCGAGCAGGGCAACTACCACGCGTTCACGACCAACTTCGAGGACCTCGGCGGGCTGCGCCAGCTGCCGGGGATCGCGGTCCAGCGGCTGATGGCCGACGGCTACGGGTTCGGCGCCGAGGGGGACTGGAAGACCGCGGTGCTGGTGCGGACGGTCAAGGCGATGGCGGCCGGCCGGCCCGGCGGCACGTCGTTCATGGAGGACTACACCTACCACCTGGTGCCCGGGGAGGAGAAGATCCTCGGTGCCCACATGCTCGAGGTGTGCCCGTCGATCGCGGCCGACCAGCCCTCCTGCGAGATCCACCCGCTCTCGATCGGCAACCGGGAGGACCCGGTGCGGCTGGTGTTCGACGCCGCTCCCGGCCCGGCGGTGGTGGTCGGGCTGGCCGACCTCGGCGAGCGGTTCCGGCTGGTCGCGAACGAGGTCGACGTGGTGCCACCGGACCAGCCGCTGCCCCGGCTGCCGGTGGCGCGGGCGGTCTGGCGGCCCCGCCCCGACTTCCGGACCTCGGTGGAGTCGTGGCTGATCGCGGGTGGGCCGCACCACACCGTGCTCTCCACCGCGGTGGGCGCCGAGGAGCTGACCGACCTCGCCGAGATGGTCGGCGTGGAGCTGTTGCTGATCGACGCCGACACCACGCCGCGCCAGTTCGCCAACGAGATCCGCTGGAACCAGGCCTACTACCGGCTCGCCCAGGGGTTCTGACGGCGGCTCACGCCGGCCGGCGGGCGCGGCCCGCCGGCCGGCTCAGACCACCCACCACGCGGCGGTGTCCGCGGGCAGGACTCCCGGGCCGGGCAACGGTCCGCTGCTCAGCTCCGGCCGCGCCGGCACCCCGTCGATGCGGACCGGCCGGTCGCCGCAGTTGACCGCGCACACCAGGCCCGGGCGCTCGAACACCAGCGTCGCGGGGTCCGGGGCCGGCCGCCAGCTCAGCGGGCCGCGCCCCAACCGCAGCCGGCGGCGGCACCGCAGGGCACGGCGGTACATGGCCAGTGTGGATCCCGGGTCGGCGGCCTGCGCGGCCACCGTCAGCGAGGCCCACTGCTCAGGCTGTGGCAGCCACGGCGTACCCGTGCTGAACCCGAACGGTGGCTTGTCCCCACTCCACGGCAGCGGCACCCGGCAGCCGTCGCGCCCCAGCACCTGTCCGTGGGAGCGGCGGAACAGCGGGTCCTGCCGCAGCTCGGCGGGCAGGTCCGTGACCTCCGGGAGGCCCAGCTCCTCACCCTGGTAGAGGTAGGCGGAGCCGGGCAGGGCGAGCATCATCAGGGTGGCAGCGCGGGCCCGGGCCAGGCCGCGGGCCGGGTCATAGGCGGCCGGGGGCTCGGCGATCCCACCGGGTGCGCCGCCCGTGTCGCCGCTGTACCCGTACCGGGTGGCGTGGCGGACGACGTCGTGGTTGGACAGCACCCACGTCGGCGCGGCTCCGACGGCGGCCACCGCCGACAGCGACCCGTCGATGGCCCGACGGAACGCGTCGGCCGACCACGGCGCGGTCAGCAGCGCGAAGTTGAAGGCCTGGTGCAGCTCGTCCGGCCGGACGTAGCGGGCCAGGCGTTCCGGGTCGTCCACCCACGCCTCGGCCACCGCGATCCGCTCCGGGGTGTAGCGGTCGAGGATGGCGCGCCAGTGGCGGTAGATGTCGTGCACGCCGTCCTGGTCCCAGTACGGTGTGCGGACGCCGGCGGGCAGCTCCGCGCCGGCCGGTCCGTCGTCGGGCAGGCCGGGCGCCTTCACCAGCCCGTGCGCCACGTCGATCCGGACCCCGTCCACCCCGCGGTCCAGCCAGAACCGCAGGATGTCCGCGTACTCCTCCCGTACCTCCGGGTGCTCCCAGTTGAGGTCGGGCTGTTCGGGGGCGAACAGGTGCAGGTACCACTGCCCGTCGGGCACCTGGGTCCACGCCGGCCCGCCGAAGACGCTGCGCCAGTTGTTGGGTGGACCGCCGTCGCGGCCGTCCCGGAACAGGTACCGGTCCCGGGCGGGGCTGCCCGGTCCGGACCGCAGCGCCTCCTGGAACCACGGGTGCCGGTCGGAGGTGTGGTTGGGTACCAGGTCCACGATGACCCGCAGGCCCCGCCGGTGGGCCTCGGCCAGCAGGCGGTCGACGTCGGCGAGCGTGCCGAAGACCGGGTCCACCGCCCGGTGGTCGGAGACGTCGTACCCGCCGTCGGCCATCGGCGAGGCGTAGAACGGGTTCAGCCAGAGCGCGTCGACCCCCAGCTCGACCAGGTAGTCCAGCCGGGACGTCACGCCGGGGAGGTCGCCGACGCCGTCGCCGTCCGAGTCGGCGAAGCTCCGGGGGTAGATCTGGTAGATGACGGCCTCACGCGCCCACGACTCCGGCATGCGCACACCGTAACGTCGGACGGCTCCTTGCAGCAAACTTGCGAAAGGTCGGCAGGCCCTGAACGCCTGGCGCGCCCCGGGGTACGGGCGCGCCACGGCGACCCGGATGCCGCCCGGTCGGGCACCGGACCGTCAGGCGGGCACCCCGCGTCCGGGCCGGTGCACCCCGGGGTCCGGCCGGTCCGCCGCGCGACCGTCCGGCACGGACCGGGCCACCGGGACCGGGCCGCGGTGACCCGGCGCGGGCGCGGTGGAGGAGCGGACCACCAGCTCGGGGGTGAACAGGTACTCCGAGTGCGGCACCTCCTGCCCGGCGATCTGGTCCAGCAGTGCCCGCACCGTGGCCTCGGCCATCTGGGTCACCGGCTGCCGCACCGTGGTCAGTGGAGGGTCGGTGTACGCGATGAGGGGCGAGTCGTCGTACCCGACCACGGACACCTGGTCCGGTACGGCCAGGCCGCGGGAGCGGGCCGCCCGGATCACCCCCAGCGCCATCAGGTCGCTGCCGCACACGAAGCCGGTGACCCCCCGGTCCAGGAGCGGACCGGCGGCCGCGGCCCCGTCCTCCACGCCGAACCACAGCGCCAGGGACACCAGCTCCGCCAGCTCGGCCTCATCCGCACCGAGCAGGTCGGACATGGCCCGCCGCCAGCCGGCGAGCTTGCGTTGCACGGGCACGAACCGCTGCGGCCCGTTGACCATGCCGATCCGCCGGTGGCCCAGCGAGACCAGGTGGGCGACCGCCATCCGGGCCGCCGCCTCCTCGTCCGGGGAGATGAACGGGGCCTCGACACCGGAGATGTAGCCGTTGACCAGCACGATCGGCAGGCGCCGCTCGACCAGGCGACGGTAGCGTGCCGGGTCGGTCGTGGTGGCGGCGTGCAGCCCGGAGACGAAGATGATCCCGGACACCGACCGCTCCAGCAGCATCTCGACGTACTCGTCCTCGGTGACGCCGCCCGGGGTCTGGGTGCACAGCACCGGGGTGTAGCCCTGCTGGGCGAGGATGCCCTCGATGACCTGCGCGAACGCCGGGAAGATGGGGTTGGAGAGCTCCGGCAGGACGAGGCCGACCAGGCCGGCCCGGTGCTTGCGCTGCAGCCGGAGTGGACGCTCGTAGCCGAGCACGTCCAGGGCGGTGAGCACCGCTTGACGGGTCGACGCGGACACCCCGGGCCGGTCGTTGAGGACCCGCGAGACGGTGGCCTCGCTCACTCCGGCCCGGTTGGCGATGTCCGCCAGTCGGGTGCGCATGCCGGAACGATAGCGCAGTCGCAATAGTCTTGCGTTCCTCTGTTCGGCTCTTCCGGTCATTGCAAGAAGTTGCTAGCGTGCGGACAGGAGCTTACGACCGGGTCCGGTGCCGTCCCATCCCGACGGACCGGACCAGTCGCGGCCCGCCGCGACCGTTGACAAGGAGCTTGCGATGCGCATTGGACGCGCGGGACCGGCCGGCACGGCCGTCCTCGCCCTCGCCCTGGCCCTGGCGGCGTGCGGCGACGGCGACGGCGGCGACGGCGGCCAGGAGGCCCCACAGACCGGTGAACTCGTGATCTGGTCGGACCCCAACCGGGCCGAGGTGCTCAACCAGTTCAAGGACCAGATCGAAGCCGACCTCGGCATCACCCTGACCATCGAGGAGATCGCCGAGGACCAGCAGACCACGTTCGTGACCGCGTCCCAGCAGGGAGCGGGACCGGACGTCATGGTCGGGGCCCACGACTGGATCGGCAACCTCGTGCAGAACGCCGCCATCGAGCCGGTGCAGCTCACCGAGGCGCAGCTGGCGGCGTTCCCGCAGATCGCCATCGACGCGGTGACGTTCGGCGACCAGATCTACGGCGTGCCGTACGCCGTGGAGAACGTCGCCCTCATCCGCAACACCGACCTGGCGCCCGACGCCCCGTCGACCATCGAGGAACTGGTCGCCACCGGGCAGCGGCTCAAGGACGAGGGAGCGGTCGAGGAGATCCTCTGCCTGCAGGTCGGGGAGCAGGGCGACACCTACCACATCTATCCGCTGTACACCTCCGGCGGTGGCTACCTGTTCGGCGTGGGCGAGGACGGCGTGCTCGACCCGTCCGACCTCGGGGTGGGCACCGACGGCTCGAAGGCGGCCTTCGAGAGGATCCGGGAGCTGGGCGAGGCGGGTGTCGGGGCGCTCAAGCGGTCCATCACCGCCGACAACGCGATCCCCATGTTCGCCGACGGCACCTGCCCGTTCCTCGTGTCCGGACCGTGGGCGATCAACACCGTCAAGGAGGCCGGGATCGCCTACGACATCAGCCCGGTGCCACCGTTCGCCGACGGCGGACCCGCCCAGCCGTTCGTGGGGGCACAGGTCTTCTACGTCGCCGCCAAGGGCAAGAACAAGGCGGTCGCCCACGAGTTCGTGACCAACTACCTCACCTCGACGGAGCTGGCGGTGGCCCTCTACCGGGCCGAGCCACGGCCACCGGCGCTGACCGCCGCGCTGGAGCAGGTGCAGGCCGAGGACCCGGACCTGGCCAAGTTCATCGAGGCGGCCGCCAACGGCGTCCCGATGCCGGCGATCCCGGAGATGGCCGCCATCTGGGGTCCGTTCGGGACCGCCGAGGCCGCGATAGTGGGTGGCGCGGACGTCGACGAGGCGGTCGACGCCGCCGCTGAGGCGATCGCCGAGCAGATCGGCTGACCGGCATGGTGACGGGGTACGAGCCCGGGGCGGTCCCGGCGACGCCCCGCGCGCCCCGGATCCGGCCGCCGTCGAGGCCCGCCGGTGACCGTCACCGGGACGCCCCGGTGACGGTCACCGGCCTGGCCGCCAAGGCGGTCCTGCTGGGCCTGGTCGCCGCCATCGCCCTCTGGGCGGCCTTCCCGCTCGTCCGGGCGCGGGCGTGGTGGGGCCTCGCGGTGCTCGTGGCGACCACCCTGGTGATCTTCGCGGTCTACCTGAGCCGGCGCCACGTCCCGGCCAAGTACCTGCTGCCCGGCACCCTGCTGCTGGTCGTGTTCCAGGTGCTGCCGGTCCTCTACACCGTCGGCGTGGCGTTCACCAACTTCGGGGACGGTCACCGGGGGACCAAGCAGGAGGCCATCGCGGCGATCCAGACCGCGTCGGTCACCCGGCTGCCCGGCTCCGCGGAGTACGCGCTGACCGTCGCCACCACCGGTGACGCCGCCACCGGCGAGCTGGTCTTCCTCCTGCACGACCCGGCCACCGGCGAGGTCTTCGCCGGCGACGCCGACGGGCTGACCCGGTTGCCCGAGGGATCCTACGACCTGGACCCCTCCGGCCGGGTGAGCCGGGCCGACGGCTACACGGTGCTCACCATCGGGCAGGCCGGTGCCCGCAGCGAGGAGGTCACCGAGCTGGCCGTACCCACCGAGCGCGGCGCCATCCTGGCGGCCGGGCTGTCCCGCGCGTACGAGGGCAGCGCGCAGCGCCGCTACGACGCCGCATGCGACTGCATCGTGGACCTGTCCACCCGCGAGCGGTGGGTCGCCGACAACGACGCGGGTTCGTTCGTGTCCGCCGACGGCCAGCGGCTCGCCCAGGGCTGGCGGGTGACCGTCGGATGGGACAACCTCACGCGCGTGCTCACCGACCCGCGCATCTCCGGGCCGTTCCTGGAGACGGTCGCGTGGAACTTCGGGTTCGCGTTCGGGTCGGTGCTGCTGACGTTCTCACTGGGGGTCCTGCTCGCGGTCACGCTGCAGCACGAGCGCGTGCGCGGCCGGGCCCTGTACCGGATCCTGCTGGTGCTGCCGTACGCGATGCCGGCGTTCGCCATGTTCCTGGTGTGGCGGGACATGTTCAACGCCGACTTCGGCCTCATCAACCGGGTGTTCGGCCTGGACGTGGACTGGCTGGGCAGCCAGTGGACCGCCCGGGCCGCGGTCCTGCTGGTCAACACCTGGCTCGGCTACCCGTACATGTTCCTCATCAGCACCGGCGCCCTCCAGGCGATCCCGCGCGACCTGATCGAGGCGGCGCGCATCGACGGGGCGGGCGGCTTCACGGCGTTCCGCAGGGTGACGCTGCCCCTCCTGATGGTGGCGGTCATGCCGCTGCTCATCGCCTCGTTCGCGTTCAACTTCAACAACTTCAACGCCATCTTCCTGGTCACCGGGGGCGGGCCGTTCCCGCCGGACAGCCCGCTGGCGGGCGCGACCGACCTGCTCATCACCTACACGTACCGGTTGGCGTTCGGGGCCAGCGGCGCGCAGTACGGCCTGGCGTCGGCGGTGTCCATCTACATCTTCCTGATCGTGGCGACCTTCTCGGTCATCGCCTTCCGGCGTACCCGCCAGCATGAGGAGGTGTTCCGGTGAGCACGCGGGTCATCCGCTGGTGGCGGGAGGTGGGCTGGCGGCACGTGGTGGCGCTGGTCGCCGTGGCGTTCGCCCTCTTCCCCGTGGTGTTCGTGCTCTCGGCTGCGCTCAACCCGCTGGGCACCCTGTCCTCGTCCACCCTGGTGCCGCGGGGGGCGTCGCTGACGAACTTCGTCGACCTGCTGACCGGCACGTCGTTCCCGCGGTGGTTCGTGAACTCCATCGTGATCGCCGGGAGCGCGGCGGTCGGGGCGGTGTTCATCTCCACCCTGGCGGCGTACGCGTTCAGCCGCATGCGGTTCCGCGGCCGGCGGGTCGGGCTGATGTCGCTGCTACTGATCCAGATGTTCCCGCAGTTCCTGGCGGTGGTGACGATCTTTCTCATGTTCACCACCGTCACCGAGTACTGGCCGCAGGTCGGCTTCAACACCGTCGGCGGCCTGATGCTGCTCTACCTGGGCGGCGCGCTGGGGGCCAACACCTGGCTGACCAAGGGCTTCCTGGACACCGTCCCGCGGGAGATCGACGAGTCGGCGGCGGTGGACGGCGCCGGGCACGCGCAGATCTTCTTCAGGATCATGCTCCCCCTCATCACGCCGATCCTGGCGGTCACCGCCCTGCTGGTGTTCATCGCCACCATGAACGACGTGCTGTTCGCCAACATCTTCCTCACCCGGGACAGCTCCAAGACGCTGGCGGTGGGGCTGTACGGGCTGACGGCCGGCCGGCGGGACGCCGACTTCGGCGTGTTCGCCGCCGGCACCCTGCTCACCGCGGTCCCGCTGGTGCTGGTCTTCCGGATCCTCCAGCGGTACATCGTGCACGGCCTGACCGCCGGCGCGGTCAAGGGGTGAGGCATGGCCGCGGACCACGGCGGCGTGACCGCCCACCATGACGGGTCGGCGACGCACGTCTCGACCTGCGCACCGGCGTTCGGGGAGCGGGTCACCCTGTTCGTCCGCACCGCCGGCGTCACCGCTGTGCACCTGCGTACCGTGGTCGACGGGGAGCCACGCTACGCGGCCGCGACGGTCGACCGGACCGGGGCCGACGGCCTGACCTGGTGGCGGGTCGACCTCGAGGTCCGACACCGGGTCACCGGGTACCGGTTCCTGCTGGAGTGCCCGGACGGGCCGCGCTGGCTCAACCAGGCCGGGGTGTGCGGGCACGACGTGCCCGACGGCGCCGACTTCCGGCTGGTGGCCGACGACCCGCCCCCGGAGTGGACGCGGGACGCGGTGGTGTACGAGATCTTCCCCGACCGGTTCGACCGGTCACCCGCGGCGACCGGTCGGGTGCCGCCGGGCTGGGCGGTGCCGTGCGACTGGGACACGCCGGTGGTCGGTCGCGGTCCTCAGACGCCGTACCAGCTCTACGGCGGCGACCTGGACGGCATCGTCCAGCGGCTGGACCACATCGCGGCCCTGGGCGCCAACACGCTGTACCTGACGCCGTTCTTCCCCGCCCGCTCCAACCACCGGTACGACGCGGCCGCCTTCGACCGGGTGGACCCGCTGCTGGGCGGCGACGACGCGCTGGTCCGGCTCGCCACCGCGGTCCACGCGCGCGGCTGGCGGCTGGTCGGCGACCTGACCACGAACCACTGTGGAGACTCGCACCCGTGGTTCACCGCGGCCATCGCCGACGTGGCGGCACCCGAGCGGGACATGTTCTACATCGACGGCGACGGCGACTACGAGGCGTGGTGGGGGATCAAGACGCTGCCGAAGTTCAACTGGGCCAGCCGCGAGCTGCGCCGGCGGTTCCTCGACGGACCCGACAGCGTGGTCCAGCGGTGGCTGCGCCCCCCGTACCGGCTGGACGGCTGGCGGGTCGACGTGGCGAACATGACCGGGCGGCTGGGCCGCCACGACCACGCGCACGAGGTGGCGGCGGCGGTCCGCGCGGCTGCCGCCGCCGCCCGGCCCGACGCCCTCCTGCTGGCCGAGCACAACCACGACGCCTCCGGTGACCTGGACCGGGGCGGCTGGCACGGCACGATGAACTACGCCGGGTTCCTGCGTCCGGTGTGGACCTGGCTGCGCCGCCCGGACCTCGACCTGCCGGACTTCCTCGGGGTGCCCGGCGGGGTGCCCGCCCGCGACGGCCCCGCCGTCGTCGCCACGATGCGCGCCTTCGCCGCGGCCGTGTCCTGGCGGTCGCTGGTCGCCTCGTGGAACCTGCTCGGCTCCCACGACACGCCCCGGATCCGCACCGTGGTCGGGGACGCCGCGCGGGGAGAGGTCGCCGCCGGCCTGCTCATGACGATGCCCGGAACCCCGATGATCTTCGCCGGGGACGAGCTCGGGCTGCGGGGCGGCAACGGGGAGGAGTCGCGGACCCCGATGCCGTGGCACCGCCCCGGGTCGTGGGACCGGCGGACGCTGTCGTTCTACCGGGACCTGGTGGCGCTGCGGCGCGCGCGGCCGGAGCTGCGCCACGGCGGCCTGCGCTGGCTGCACGTCGACCCGGACGCGCTGGTGTTCGCCCGGGAGCTGTCCGACACCGCGGCGGCGGTGGTGCTGGCGCGCCGGGCCAGCGGCCGGCCGGTGCGCCTGCGGAGGGTCGGCGCGGCGGCCAACGTGTACGGCGGCGCGCCCGACCTCGTACCGGACCCCTCCGGCGTGGTCAGCCTGCCCGGGGACGGTCCCACGCTCCAGGTGTGGTGCACGGGGTAGCCGGGGCCGCCCCGCACCCTCCGGGTGTGGTGCTCGCGGCAGCCGGGTTGCCCCTTACGGCCCGAGGTGCGGGGCACGCGGTAGCCGGGCCGCTCCGCACGCCCCCCGGTCCCGGACGCGGGTCGGTGTGGCAGGCTACCGTCCGTGGACACAGGGTTGGAGATCCTACGACTGGTCCTGCGGTACGCCCACCTGGTCGGCTTCGCGCTCCTGCTCGGTGGCGCCGTCGTGCAGTACCTGTCCGGCCGGGTGCGCATCAACCGGACGATGCTGTGGGGCGCGGGCGTCCAGCTCGTGACCGGCATCGCCCTGTCGGCGCCGCTGCGGGGCGAGGGTCAGGAGCCGGACCCGGCGAAGCTGCTGGTGAAGCTGGTCATCGCCGTCCTCATCGCGATCATGGTGTGGATGCCCCGCCGGCGCGAGCAGGTCTCGCGCGGTCACTTCGGTGCCATCGTCGGGCTGACGCTGGTCAACGCCGCGGTCGCCACGTTCTGGCGATGACGGCGCGGCCGGCGGGCACGGACGGGGCGGCGCCGGTGGACTGGGCGGCGCTGCGCGCCGCGGCGGCCGGTGCGGCGGGGCGCGCCTACGCGCCCTATTCCGGGATCGCGGTGGGAGCGGCCGGCCTCACGGCCGACGGCCGCGTCGTGACCGGCTGCAACGTGGAGAACGCCTCGTACGGCCTGACCCTGTGCGCGGAGTGCGGCGTCGTCTCGGCGCTGCACGCCTCGGGTGGCGGTCGGCTGGTGGCGGTGTGCTGTGTGAACCGCTCCGGCGACCCGGTGCCGCCGTGCGGCCGGTGCCGGCAGCTGCTGTGGGAGCACGGCGGCCCGGACTGCCTGGTCGACGCCGTCCCCCGGCCGGTCCGGCTCGCCGAGCTGCTGCCCGGCCCCTTCACCCCGGACCACCTGCAGCGGCGGTGAGCGGTGGTGGTGAGGCGGTGAGCGGCGGCGGCGCGGTGGGCAGCCGCCGCGGCGCGGCGGACGGGCCCGGTGGCGGCGCGGCGGGTGCGACCGGGCCGGTCGGGCACACCGCGGTGGAGGTGATCCGCACCAAACGCGACGGCGGTGTCCTGTCCGACAGCCAGATCGACTGGGTGGTGGACGCGTACACCCGCGGCGAGGTGGCCGACGAGCAGATGGCCGCCCTGGCCATGGCGATCCTGCTCCGCGGCATGACGCCCGCCGAGACCGCCCGCTGGACCCGCGCGATGGTGGCCTCCGGCGAGCGGCTCGACCTGTCCGGCCTCGACCGCCCCACCGTGGACAAGCACTCGACGGGCGGCGTCGGCGACAAGATCACACTGCCGCTGGCGCCGTTGGTGGCCGCGTGCGGGGCGGCCGTCCCGCAGCTGTCCGGCCGCGGCCTCGGCCACACCGGTGGCACCCTCGACAAGCTGGAGTCGATCCCGGGCCTGCGGACCCGCCTGTCCCGGGGGGAGTTCCTCGACCAGCTGCGGCGGGTGGGCGCGGTGGTGTGCGCCGCGGGCGAGTCGCTCGCCCCGGCCGACCGGAAGCTGTACGCGTTGCGGGACGTCACCGCCACGGTGGAGTCGCTGCCGTTGATCGCCAGCTCGATCATGAGCAAGAAGATCGCCGAGGGGACGAGCGCGCTGGTGCTCGACGTCAAGGTGGGGTCGGGCGCGTTCCTGTCCTCGGTGGACGAGGCCCGCGAGCTGGCGACCACGATGGTGGAGCTGGGCGCCGCCCACGGGGTGAGGACCGCGGCGCTCCTCACCGACATGTCCACGCCCCTGGGCCGGGCGGTCGGCAACGCGGTGGAGGTCGCCGAGGCGGTGGAGGTGCTCGCCGGCGGCGGCCCGCCCGACGTCGTCGAGCTGGTCCTCGCGCTCGCCGAGCGGATGCTCTCCCTGGCCGGGTTGGACGGCGCGGACCCGGCGGCCGCGCTGGCCGACGGGCGCGCCATGGACGTGTGGCGGGCGATGGTCCGGGCCCAGGGCGGCGACCCGGACGCCCCGCTGCCGGTCGCCCGGGAGCGGGAGCTGGTACGGGCACCGACGGACGGGACGGTGCTGGCGGTGGACGCTCGCGCGGTCGGGACGGCCGCCTGGCTGCTGGGGGCGGGTCGGGCCCGCAAGGAGGACCCGGTGAGCCCGACGGCCGGCGTGCTGTTGCACCGCCGGCCGGGCGAGTCCGTGCGGGCCGGGGATCCGGTGCTGGAGCTGCGCACGGACGACCCGGCGAGGTTCTCCGTGGCGCTGCCGGTCGCCCGGGCGGCGGTCACCATCGGGCACGGCACGCCGCCGGTGTCGCCGCTGATCATCGACCGGATCGGGTGAGACGCGGCGGGTGGTGCACCGCCGGCGGTCCCGGCCGTCGGGGGGTGGGACCCCGGGGCGCCAGGCGCTAGGCTGCCGGGCAAGGGGGGCCCGACTCCGACCCGAGGAGGCGCCGCGCTCGTGACCGTACTCGCTCCGGACCCCCGTGCCGTGCGGGCCGCGAGCCAGGCCGAGCTGAGGCGGCTCAACCTGCCGCTGCCGCCACCGCACTTTCCGCTGGTGTGGGAACCCGGCGACCGGGTGAGCCTGCGACCGACCGCGGAGCTGGAGGCCCGCACCGCGGTGCTCAACGTGGTCCTGGCCCGGTGCTACGGCATGCCGCAGGAGGCGGCGATGAGCTGGCTGTTGAACGCCCGCCTGGTGGCGGCGCTCACGCCACCGGAGTGCCAGTTCGTCCTCGCCGACAAGGGCGACCCGCGCGCGTTCGCGCTCCACCTGGAGGCCGTCCACGGGCTGGCGTGGCTGCTGGGGATGGTCGACCACCTCGACCCGCGGGAGCCGGCCCCGGAGCGGCTGATGGACCTGCTCCCGAACCTGCGCAAGGCGGAGAGCATGCAGCGGTGGCGCTCCCGCACGCTGGTGGCGCCGCGCGACGCGGCCGAGGCCGCCGCCATGCTCGACCTGTACTACTGCCTGGACTGGGCCTACCTGGAGGCGGAGCGGCGCCGGCTGCCGCTGCCCGGGCTGATCGACTCGCACACGATCGGCCAGCGACGGTGGGCGCTCGAATGGGGGGTCACCTTCTTTGGCCCGTACCACGACCCGCCGCGGGCCTGGGACGAGATCGACCTGTCCACGTGAGCGACTCCACGGGCGACGAGCCGGGCCGTGGCCGGTGAGCGCCGGACGCGACGCCGTGGCCGGGAGCAGGGGGCGCGTGGCCGGCGGGCACCCGCGGCTCACCGCGGCCGGTAGCGGCGCACGTCCACCACGGCGGTGACGGTCGCCGGCTCGGGCACGGCGGCCAGCGCCGCCGCCAGCTCGGCGGGTGAGGTGTGGCGGGCGGCCGGGCCCATCGCCACCAACGCAGCCACCTGGTCGCGGGTGAGCCGCATCCGGTGGCGCAACCGCCGGCGCTCCTCCGGCCGGAACCACCGCGCGAGCGCCGCGTCCAGCCGCCGCTCCTTGTCCGGGTCGACCCGCACCGGCCGCAACGCGCCGGTCAGCTCGGCGAGGTGCTCCTCGCCCGGCGTGACCACCACGAGCACGCCGTCGCGCCGCAACACCCGGGCGAACTCCGCGCCGTTGCGCGGAGCGAAGACGTTCAGGACGACGTCGGCGACCCGGTCCGCGACCGGCAGGCGCCGCCAGGTGTCGGCCAGGACGGCCCCCGCCCGCGGATGGGCGCGCGCCGCCCGCCGCAGCGCCGGCTTGGACACGTCCAGCGCCAGGCCGACCGAGCCGGGCCGGGCGTCCAGCACCGCCGCCAGGTGGTGGCCGGTGCCGGCTCCGGCGTCGATCACCAGACCGCCGTGGCCGCGCGTGGCGGCGACGATCGCGGCGTCGAGGAAGTCGTACGCGCCGGAGGCGAGCAGGCGTTCCCGCGCGGCCACCATGGCGGCGTCGTCACCCTGGTGGGTGACCCGTGTGGCCAGCGCCACGTACCCCTGCCGCGCCACGTCGTAGGCGTGGCCGCGCGGGCAGCGCACCGCCGGGCCGGCCTGCGCCAGACGGTCGTGGCAGACCGGGCAGCGCAGGTAGGCCAGCACGTCGGCGAGCACGGCACCTCCGCCCGACGCACGTGCGCGACCGTACGCGGTGCGGTCGCGCGGGGGATTAGGGTCACTCCATGGTGACACCGGCGTCGTACGAGGAGATCCGGAAGGCACCGAAGGTGCTGCTCCACGACCACCTCGACGGTGGGTTGCGGCCGGCGACCGTGGTCGACCTCGCCGACCGGGTGGGGCACCGGCTGCCCGCCACCGACCCGGCCGAGTTGGAACGGTGGTTCGTGGCGTCCGCGAGCTCGGGGTCGCTGGAGCGGTACCTGGAGACGTTCTCCCACACCGTCGCCGTCATGCAGACCGAGGCCGCCCTGCACCGGGTCGCCCGCGAGTGCGTCGAGGACCTGGCCGAGGACGGGGTCGTGTACGCCGAGGTGCGGTTCGCCCCCGAGCAGCACCTCTCCGCCGGGCTCACGCTGGAACAGGTGGTGGAGGCGGTGCTGGCCGGGTTCGCCGACGGGACGGCACGGGCGGCCGAGCGCGGCCGACGGATCCGGGTCACCGCGCTGCTGACCGCCATGCGTCACGCCGCGCGGTCGAGGGAGATCGCCGAGCTGGCCGTGCGGTACCGGGACGCCGGAGTGGTCGGCTTCGACATCGCCGGCGCCGAGGCGGGGCACCCGCCCACCCGTCACCTGGATGCGTTCGAATACCTGCGTCGGGAGAACTTTCACTTCACCATCCACGCGGGAGAGGCGTTCGGGCTGCCGTCGATCTGGGAGGCGATCCAGTGGTGCGGCGCCGACCGGTTGGGCCACGGCGTGCGGATCGTCGACGACATCACCACCGACGGTGGCGACGCTCGTGGCGCGAAGCTCGGGCGGCTGGCCGCGTACGTGCGGGACAAGCGGATCCCGCTGGAGCTGTGCCCGTCCTCCAACGTCCAGACCGGTGCGGCGGCGTCGATCGCCACCCACCCGATCGGGCTGCTGCACGACCTCCGGTTCCGCGTAACCGTCAACACCGACAACCGGCTCATGAGCGCCACCACCGCCTCGAAGGAGCTGGCGCTGCTGGCGGAGGCCTTCGGCTACGGGATGCAGGAGATCCGGTGGTTTACGCTGAACGCGATGAAGAGCGCCTTCATTCCGTTCGACGAGAGGTTGGCATTCATCAACGACGTCATCAAACCCGGTTACGCACGGTTGATCGGGTGATCCGGCCCGGTCGCGGCCGTGTCGGTTCCCGTGGCGGCCCGGTAGGGCAAGTCGGATCCATGACGTTCTGCCTGGTATCGCCGCAATCGATGCCGGCACCAGGGCTTTCTTCTTAGGTCGTGGCGTGATGGAATCTCCAGGGTCCGGTCCGTACGCAGGGGTCGGCGGCGGCCGGTGGGGGACACCGGTGGAGGAGGGCGGTGACGTGAGCGAGCAGCCGACGAGAGCGGGCACCGCGCAGCCGCGCCGCCGTCGGGTCCTCGGCCGGCTGCAGGACCTGCCCATCTGGTTGAAGCTGGGCGTCATCATGGTCATCCCTACGCTCGCGACGCTGGTCGTGGGCACCAATGCCGTGATCGGCGACCTCGAGACGCTCAGCAACGCCGACCGTGCCCGCGACCTGGCCGAGCTGTCGCAGGAGTCCGGCGAGCTGGTCCACCGCCTGCAGGACGAGCGGGCCGCCGCGGTCCTGCTGCTCGGCGCGCGGACCGACGCCGAGCGGGACGAACGCACCCTGCGGTTCAACGAGAGCCAGCAGGCGGTCGACGAGGCCCGCAACGCGTACCAGGACCGGCGGAACGTGCTGGCGGACCTGCCTCCGGGCTTCCGCGCGCTGCTCAACGACGTCGGCGGCCGGCTGTCGAGCCTGCCGCAGATCCGCAGCCGGATCGCCGCCGGCGAGTTCGGGATCAGCGACACCGCCGCCAGCTACGAGGAGCTCATCAGCGGTCTCATCACGATCCGGGAGTCGTCGGCTCAGCTCGCCGGCGAGGTCACGCTCGGAGACCGCATGCGCGCCGCGGCCGCGATCGCCCGGTCCAAGGAGTACCTGTCCCGGCAGCGCGTGATCGGCCACGAGGTGCTCATCCGCGGCGCGTACCCGCCTCACCTGCGGGCGGCGTTCATCGGCAGCGAGGCCGGGCGCGTCCAGGCGGAGGAACAGTTCACCGCGGTGGCGACCCCGGCCGAGCAGACCATGCTGGAGCAGGCCCTCGACGGTCCCGACGTCCGGCAGTCCACGCTCTACCAGGACTACCTCGACAGCCTCGAGGGCGAGAACCTCGGCAACCCGCCGTGGGACGCCGCCAGCTGGGACCAGGTGATGTCCGCCCACGGCGAGCTGCTGCGGGAGCTGGAGCGGCAGCTCGACCGGGACGTCGTGGCCCTGGCCGCCAAGCTCAGCAACGACGCCACCAACCAGATCCTCCTGGAGGGCGCCGGCCTGCTGGTGATGCTCGGGCTCGCCGTCTTCCTGGCGTCGCTCGTCGCCCGCTCCATGGCCCGGTCGCTGCGGGAGCTGCGGCAGGGCGCCCTGGCCGTGGCGCAGTACGGCCTGCCGCAGGCGGTCGCGCGGCTGCGCGACCCGTCGCTGGCCACCCAGCTGTCACCGGCGAAGCTGGCCGAACAGATCGCTCAACCGCTCCCGGTCCGGGGCCGCGACGAGTTCGGCCAGGTGACCGAGGCGTTCAACGCCGTGCACCTGGAGGCGGTCCGCACCGCGGCGGAGCAGGCGGCCCTGCGCGCCTCGGTCTCCCAGATGTTCGTCAACCTCGCCCGCCGCTCCCAGCTCCTGGTTGACCGTCTCATCGGTCACCTGGACCGGCTGGAGCGCGGTGAGGAGGACCCCGACCGGTTGGCGGAGCTGTTCCAGCTGGACCACCTCGCCACCCGGATGCGGCGCAACGACGAGAACCTGCTCGTGCTCGCCGGTGCGGACTCGACCCGGGTCCAGCGTCGGCCGGCGCCGCTCATGGACGTGCTGCGCGCCGCACAGTCGGAGGTCGAGCACTACACGCGGATCGAGTTCGGTGTCGTCGACCGCGACATCGAGGTCGCCGCGCACGCCGTCAACGACGTCGTGCACCTGCTGGCCGAGCTGTTCGACAACGCGACCGCCTTCTCCCCACCGGACACCCAGGTCACCGTCGAGGCACGCCGGGTGGGGGACCGTGCCGTGCTCTACATCGAGGACCAGGGTCTGGGGATGTCGGCCGAGCAGCTGGCCGAGATCAACCAGCGGCTGGCCACGCCGCCGCTGGTGGACGTCGGGGTCTCCCGGATGATGGGTCTGGTGGTCGTCTCCCGCCTCGCCGCCCGGCACGGCATCCGGGTCGAGCTGCGCCGTGGGGCCGAGCGGGGAACCGTGGCGGACGTGACGCTGCCGCCGCAGGTCCTGGTCTCGCGGCCGGTCAGCGGGCAGCAGTTCCCGCTGACCGAACTCGCCCGGCAACCGTCAGGGTCGCCGCGCTCCCGCACGCCGCTGGCGCTGGAGAGCGGGCCCGCCGCCGGCGACCGGCGGCAGGCGCAGGCCGCCGCCGTCACGTCGTCGCCCCCGGCGGCGACGCCCACACCCGCGGCGCCCGGCGCGCCCCGGCTGCCGTCCTGGTCGGACCTCACCGGCGCCACCGGGTCCAACGGTGCCGGCACCGGCGGCACCGGCCCGACCACCGTCGCCGCGGGCGGCACCACCGGCGGCACCGGCGCGAGCGTCGGGGAGCGGGCACCGGGTAACCCGCTGCCACGCCGCCGCCCGGGCGCCACCCGCGTGGGCGCGTCGAGCCTGTCCGCGGACCTGTCGATGATCCCCCACTCGCGCCCGACGCAGGAGGCGTCGACCGCACCGGCCGGTGCCGCTCCAGCGGCGACCGACGGCGGCGGGCGCCCCGACGACGGACCACCGGCCTGGCCTCCGCTGGCACCGCCGGCGACCACACCCGCCTCACCGAGCCCCGCGCCCTCGCAGGAACCGGACCGGGCGCCGGCGGCCGGGGTCAACGGTGCCGTGGCCGCCGACCGGACGCCCTCGCCGGCCGGGTCCGACGAGACGGTGGAGCTGCCGATCTACCGGGAGGTCGAGTCGGTGTGGTTCCGGGCCAAGCGCAAGCCGCCGGCCGACTCCGGTGCGGATACGCCGCAGGCGCAGCGGTACGCCACCGTGGGCGCGGGTGCGGCGGACGCGAGCGCGGGGGCCGCTGCGGCGAGCGGTACCGAGGCGCCGTCGGCCGGCGGGTCTGACTGGCGGACGGCTGCCGACGAGGGCTGGCGGGCGGCGTCGTCGCTGTCGCAGGCCAGGGTGGACGGCGTGACGGCGTCCGGCCTGCCGAAGCGTCGGCCGATGGCACAGCTGGTGCCCGGCGGAGTGGAGTCCGCCCAGGTGACACCGCAGCGACGGTCGCCCGAGGCCGTGCGGGGCCTGCTCTCCGCCTACCATCGGGGGGTCCAGCGCGGTCGGATGCACAGCGACGGGGGTCGTGGATCAGCGCAGGACGGCAAGGAGCAGGGACGATGACGAACATGCAGGATCTGAGTTGGCTGCTGGCCAACTTCTGCGACCGGGTGCCCGGAGTGGCGCACGCCGTCGCGGTCTCCGCCGACGGGCTGCTCCTGGCGGCGTCCCGGGACCTGCCGCGGGACCGCGCCGACCAGTTGGCCGCGATAGCCTCTGGTCTGGTCAGCCTCACCCAGGGGGCGTCGAGGTGCTTCGAGGGCGGCGCCGTCCTGCAGACCGTGGTGGAGATGGACAACGGGTTCCTGTTCCTCATGTCGATCTCCGACGGCTCGTCGTTCGCCGTGCTGGCCGCACGCAACTGCGACGTCGGGCAGGTCGGGTACGAGATGGCGCTGCTGGTCGACCGGGTGGGAGAGGCTCTGACGCCGCCACCGAGGACCGCTGCCGGGATGGTGGGTTGAGCCGGCTGGGGAGGCCTCGGGTGGCGACCTGGAAAGGCGGTGATGGGCGACGATGGCGGAGCTGGACGAGCCGGCCGGTGCGCTGGTGCGCCCGTACGCCGTCACCCGCGGCCGGACCCGGCCGAGGTTGGACATCGCCCTCGAGGCGCTGGTGGAGACGACCGCTCTGGGCCGGGTCGGCGTGGACCGCGGCCAGGGGCAGGAGCACCAGCACATCATTGCCCTGTGCGATGGCAAGCTGCAGTCGTTGGCCGAGATCGCCGCGCGGCTGCACCTGCCGCTGGGCGTGGCCCGGGTCATCATCGCCGACCTGGCGGCGGAGGGGCTGGTGGCGGTCCACCAGCCGACGTCACTGGACGCTGACGACGCGGCGGGAACGGAACTGTTGGAGAGGGTGCTGAGTGGACTTCGACGGCTCTGAGAGGATGGCCAGACCGGTGCCGACGCGGGTGACCGCGGCGAAGATCGTCATCGCCGGCGGATTTGGTGTCGGCAAGACCACGCTGGTCGGGTCGGTATCGGAGATCACCCCTCTGACCACTGAGGCGATCATGACGTCGGCCGGTATCGGCGTGGACGACACCAACGAGGTACCGGGCAAGACGACCACCACGGTCGCGATGGACTTCGGTCGGATCACGATCGACCGCGACCTGATCCTGTACCTGTTCGGCACCCCGGGCCAGACGCGGTTCTGGTTCATGTGGGACGAGCTCGTACGGGGTGCGATCGGAGCGGTCGTCCTGGTCGACACCCGGCGGCTCGCCGACTGCTTCGCCGCGATCGACTTCTTCGAGAACCGGGGGCTGCCGTACCTCGTCGCGATCAACTGCTTCCACAAGGTGCAGTACCACGACGTGGAGGACGTCCGCGAGGCGCTGGCCATCGCGCCGGAGATCCCGATCATCACCTGCGACGCCCGCGACCGCGAGTCCACCAAGCAGGTGCTGATCTCGCTGGTGGAGTACGTCCTGGCGATGCGGCGCCAGCGCACCGCCGCACCCGCCTGACCGGTACGGGGCCGTCCTCAGCGGACGGCGACCGCGTGGTACGGCCTCCCCGGGCGCCGGGGATCGGGAGGCGACGGGCGCGGGCGGTCGGCCGGTGCCGCCGGTGGGGCTCAGCCGGACAGGCGGTCGTCGCGGGAGAACTCCCACGCCCCGCCGCCCTTGCTGCCGACGCGGTTGCCCAGCGGGTACCCGCCGACCTCCTGGCCCTTCCGCCAGCCGTTGAAGTAGCCGCTGGTGTTGGCGGCGATGCGGGACGGGTCGCGGACCACGCGCAGTGGTCGGTTCCTGTCCGGCGGAGGCGACCCGGGGACGAGGTTGGCGTGGGGTACGCGGCGCGGCAGCCCGGACGGGGTGAGCTCGCCGACGGCCGGGTTCGCCGCCTGCTCGGCCGCCCGCCAGCCCTCGTCCATGGGCGAGCTCCACTCACCCCTGGCGGCACGCTCGTTGTTGAACCACGCCGACCGCGCTTCCGCGAAGATCAGCAGGTCCTCGTCGCCTTCCTCCACGTCGACCGGTGGCGCGCTGCGCGGGCTGATGTCGGGCTCGACCAGCCGCAACGGCGGGGTCGGCCGCTCGTCGGTCCCGGCGCGGCGCTCCGACACGGACGACGGTTCCGACGCGGCCGACGGATCCGGTGCGAACGACGGCTCCACCAGGCGAAGCGGCGGTGGCTCGGGTGGCCGTAGGTCGTCGGCGAGCCACGGCGGTGTCACCTTCCCCGGCTTGGCCGACCCGCTCCGGGTGGTCGTCGCGCCGACCGGTTCCGGAGCCGGCCGCGGCCGACCGCTCGGGGCCGGGGAGGTCGGGGCCGGCGCTGCGTCGTCGTCGGCCGGCGCGCTGGTCGGCCAGTTCTCCCGGCCTCCCGGCGGTGGGCCCTCCGGCGCCGGCCTGGGCGTCGGCACCCGCACCGCGGCGTCCCCCGGGGCGTCCGTGGCGGTCCCCGCCGGGGAGGTGCCGGGGATGGGCACGATGCCCGGGGGAGGCGGAGGTGAGGAGACGGGCCGCCCGAGTGCCGACGCGTACCTGTCCGCACGGGCCGGTCCGGACCGTGCGGGGCGGTCCGGAGCCACCGGCCGGTCCGTCGGTGCCGACTGTGGCGGCTCGGACCCGGTCGCCCAGCCGCCGGCGCCGGCGGCGGCGATCTCCGGCGAGGACCAGCTGTCCGCGCCGGCCGCGGCCACGGCGGAGGCGGCTGCGGCCCAGCCATCGACGGGCGCCGGCGAGGCGGGCGCCGCGGGTCCGGGGACGACCTGCGCCGGGATGGCGGGTTCCGGAGCCGGGCCGGACGCCGCCTCCTCGAGCGGCGGGGCGGCGTGCCGCGCCGCGGGCGCCGACGTGGCGGCGTGCGCCGGTGCCGGCCGCGCCGCCTGTGCGGAGAGCGTCGCGAGCCGCTGTGCGAGGGCGTCGATCAAGGCCCGCCGGGCGACGTCGCAGCACCCGACGGCGGCGACCGCCTGTCGCACCGCGTGCGCGGCGGCGGGGGCGACATCGGGGCCGATCCCGTTGCGGGGCGACTCCGCGATGGCCACCCGCAGTGCGGTGAGGGCGTCGGCGATCCTCCGCCGGTCGGCGGTCCCTCCGACGAGCTTGGCTGCGACGGAGTCGATCGCCGCCGAGGTGTCCCGCTCCGCCAGCGCGGCCGGCTCAGGAAGCGCGTCCAAGACGGCGAGGGCCACCGGGTCGGACGGGTCCGGGTAGGCGCGCAGCGCGGCGGGGTAGAGCTCGCGGAGCACCTCGCGTAACGCGACCGCGGCGCCGTGCCGGCCGGTGGCCAGCGCGGTCTCGGCGGCCAGGAGAGGCTTGAGCTCCGCCAGCCCGGCCGGCGGCGGGAGTGCGGTGGCGGCCAGCAGGCCGGCGCGCAGGGCACGGGCCATGCCCAGCGCGCGGCGCCGCAGTGGGGCCGCCGTGCCGGCGAGGGGGTCGGCGAACCGCTCCGCGTACGCGTCACCGGCGGACCGGTCGGTGACCGCGGTCGCCCACCCAGCGGTGATGAGCAGTTGCGGCACCAGCTGGTCCTCGCTGTCCACGGCGACGGCGACCGAGTACGGGTCGCTCGAGCGCTCGGCCAGCAGCGAGGTGAGGCGCGCGTATCCCCGGGCGTCGTCGGTGAGCTCGCGCACGTCGAGGGTCCGGCCGAGGTCGTCCACGGCGACCGCGACCAGTGCCGGGCCAGGGTCCGCGGACCGGTGTAGCGGGTCGGCTGTCGCGAGACCGCAGTACACCCGCACCAGTGCCACCGCGACACCTCCTTCCTCTCCCGGTTCGCCGCGCCGGGCTGTGGTCACGTCCTGATGCTCTCCTGTCCCTGCTCAGTCGTGCCAGTCCACGGCCGCCGAAATTCCGTTGATGACGTTACGCCACCCGAGGCTCGCCTGCTGGACTCCGAACCGCCGCAGGCGCCGGCGGGCGAGCATGCCGCGCAACCCGCCACCGGCGGCCGCGCGCAGCGTCTCGTCCAGGTCGTCCAGTGGCGATCCGGGGGACATCGCGCGCATGACGGCCGGAAGGCGCAGCGCGTAACCGGCGTCCCGGGCGAACTCCCCCGCCGAGATGAGCAGCCGCAGGTCCCAGGCGTCGTGGCCGCCGCGGAGGTTCTCCACCACCAGGTCGAGCTCGTAGGTGTCGTCCTCGGACGGGGAGACGTCCTGCGGCTGGATCCGCTTCACCACCGTGGGCCACTCGTCGAGCTGCCGCATGTCGTGCGGCTGGTCGGAGCGCACGAAGTCGACCAGCGACTCGGGGCTGCCGAACAACAGCAGGCGGCCCCGGTGGCTGAGGAACAGCGGCACCTCCTCGTCGAGCTCTTCCGGCTCCTCCGCGAGCTCCTCGAACTCCTCGCGCTCCGCGGGCTCCGCCTCCTCCGCCGGTCGCTTCCCGTCGGGTACCTCCTGGCCACCGACCGCGTCGCCGCCGAGGTCCTCGACCGCCGCCGCCTGCTCGTCGGCCGCGAACGGATCCTCCTCGGCCTCCTCGGGGGCGTCGGTGGGTGTGATCCGGCCGGCCGGACGGTAGGCGCGCAATGTGTACCCGACCAGGCCGTCGTCGTGCCGCTGTCGCTGCGGTGCCGGGGGCAGCGCGACCTTGACCGGGTCGATCCCCACGTCAGCCCACAGTCGGTCGGACGCTGGCGTCTCCGTCACGGCACCTCCGGATCCCGGTGACTCTCCGGGTACACCATAGTCGGGCCGGTACCGGCGGTCAGCCCGAGTCCGATCCGTACCACCGTGCCCGTGCCGCCGGATCCGTGCTCCCGTGTCCGAGCCCTGGCGCCCGTGCCGCCGGGCCTGTCCCAGAGAGGTAAGCGCATCGGGCCGGTGCTACGTCTCCGCGCGCCGGGCTCCACCAGCTTGGTCCGTGCCGCCGGACATCCGCCGGCGGCTCACCGGTGTCCGTGCGACTGGACCTCGCCGCCGGGCGTCCGCCACCGTGTCCGTGCCGCCGAGCGTGCCCGGTGGTGGCCTCACGTCCCCTGTGGGTGCCACACGGTCCTGGTCCGCAGCAGGTCGGTCATGGCCGTGGTACCCGGGTCCGCCCGCCAGTCCACTGGACCCGACGCCCGGCGTACCACGGCGAGCCGCGCGGCCGCCAGGCTCTCCAACCGGGCCGCGAGCGGCTCGTCCACGCCGGTCAGGTCCAGCGCGTCGACGCCCTCGTGCGAGCCGAGCAGCGTCGCGGTCGGCTCCAGGCGTCCGGTGAGGATGTTCACCACCCCGCCGGGCACGTCCGAGGTGGCCAGTACCTCGGCGAGCGTCACGGCCGGCAGCGGGTCGGTCTCCGCCGCCAGCACCACCGCCGTGTTGCCGACCACCACTGGTGGCGCCACCACGCTGACGAGGCCGAGCAGCCGCGAGCCGGACGGAGCCGCGACGCCCACGACCCCGACGGGCTCGGGGACCGAGACGGTGAGGTAGGGGCCGGCGACCGGGTGCGTCCGCCCGCACACCTGCGCCACCTTGTCCGCCCAGCCCGCGTACCACACCCAGCGGTCCACGGCGAGGCGCAGCTCGTCGGCACGTATCCCGATGGCGGTGAAGGCGGCCGCGCGGGCCTCCAGTGACTCGGCCACGCGGTAGAGGACCCGGCCGCGGTGGTAGGCGGTCGCCCCCGACCAGCCGGCGAGCGCGGCCCGCGCGGCGGCGACCGCGTCGTCGACGTCCTCGGGCCCCGCGAGCGGGACGGTGACGCCGCCGACCCGGTGGGTGCGGCCGGACCTGCCGCGGGTGAACCGTCCGCCGACGAACATCGGGTACGTGCCGGCCCGCGTCGGTTCCGGCGAGGCCGCCGCCGCTGCCGCCGCGCCGGCCGCCGGCGGCTCCGGTGAGCGCGCCGCGGCTTCCCGTGAGCCCGCCGTCGGTTCGGGCGACGTCGCCTCAGACCGCAAGGTACGCCTCCAACCCGTGCCGGTGGCGTCCCGGCCCTCCGTACTGCGTGGACCCGCCGCCCGGCACGGTGGGGTCGGACCGGTGGGAGGTGCTCGCCCACACCGTGCCGGCCCGCAACCGGCCGGCGACCGCGAGCACCCGGGACCCGTCACCGCTCCAGACCGCGGCGGCGGGGCCGTACCGGCTGCCGTTGGCCGTCGCCACGGCCTCGTCCGTGGTGCGGAACGTCAGCACGGGCAGCACCGGACCCGGGACGGGCGCGTGGGCGACCCGGTGCGCCGGGGTGACGCCGGTCAGGACGGTCGGGGGACACCAGTACCCGCGGTCGGGCAGCTCGCACGGCGGCGACCACCGCCGCACGCCGTCCGCCTCGGCGCCGGTCACCAGCTCCCGCACCTGCCGCAGGCGGGCGGCGGTGCGGACCGGGCCGAGGTCGCTGTTGGCGTCCAGGGGGTCGCCCACGCGCAGCCGGGCCATCCGCCGGGTCACCGCCGCCACCACCTCGTCGTGGACCGACTCCTGCACCAGCAGGTGGGAGGCCACGCCGTAGTGTGGCTGGACGGTCCCGTCGACGACGGCCTCGACCGCCTCGCCGAGGGGTGCGTCGTCGAACACCAGGAGGGGGACCGGGCCCCCGGGCTCCGCGCGAAGCCGCGTGCGCGTGCCCGCGACCGCCGCCGCCACCCGCCGGACCACCTCGGCCGGTCCGGTGACGCTCACCGTGTCCACGCCCGGGTGGCCGGCCACGGCGGCGCCGGTGGCGTCGCCTCCGGTGACGACGTTGAGCACGCCGGGCGGCAGGTCGACCTGCTGGCAGATCTCGGCGAACCGCAGCGCCGCGAGCGGGGCGGTCCCGGCCGGCTTGACGACGACGGTGGTGCCGCACGCCAGCGCCGGGGCGACCTGCCGCGCCAGCGCGAGCAGCGGGCGGTCCGAGGGGAGGATCTGCCCGGCCACGCCGGCCGGCCGGGGGTCGGAGCCGAGGCCGGCGTACGCCAGCTTGTCCGCCCAGCCGGCGTAGGAGAAGAAGGTCGCGGCGGCCTGGGGCACGTCCACCTCACGCGTCCGGCGGACCGGTGTGCCCGTGGCGAGCGCCTCGAGGACCGCGAGCTCCCGCACCCGTTCCTCGATGACCTCGGCGATCCGGTACACGTACCGGGCGCGTTGGCTGGCGGGCGTCCGACCCCACACCCGGTCCTGCGCGCGCCGGGCCGCCGCCACCGCCGCGTCGACGTCCCGCCGGTCCGCCTCGGCCACCTCGACGAGCGTCTCGCCGGTGGCGGGGTTGACGCAGGGGAGGGACCGGCCGCCGGCGGGCTCGACGACGTCGCCGTCGATGAACAGCCCGTACGAGCCGGCGAGGTGCGCGAGCTCGGGCGGCTCGCGGTCGGGAGGGTACGGGATGCCGGGCACGGTCAGCTCCGTTCCGGCCCGCCCGCCGTGCCGGCCGCCACACGGGTGCGGCGTGCGACGAGGTCGGTCAGGAGCGCGGAGGCGCCGAACCGGAACCGGTCGGGGTGCAGCCAGTCCGCGCCGAGCACCGCGTCGACGAGGACGAGGTACCGGATCGCGTCGCGGGCGGTGCGGATGCCCCCGGCCGCCTTGACGCCGACCCGCCGGCCGGTGGCGGCGGCGAGGTCGCGGACCGCCTCCAGCAGCACCAGGGTGGCCGGGAGGGTCGCTCCGGGCCGGACCTTGCCGGTGGAGGTCTTGAGGAAGTCCGCGCCGGCGAGCATCGCCAGCCACGCGGCCCGCCGGACGTTGTCGTAGGTCCCTAGCTCCGCGGTCTCCAGGATCACCTTCAGGCGGGCGCCGCCGCACGCCTCGCGGACCGCGACGATCTCCTCGTACACCTGGCGGTAGCGGCCGCTGAGGAACGCGCTCCGGTTGATCACCATGTCGATCTCGTCGGCGCCGGCGGCCACCGCCGCGGCAACCTCGGCCAGCCGCACGTCCAGGGGCGCCTGGCCGGACGGGAAGGCGGTGGCGACGCTCGCGACCCGGACGCCGGATTCGGTCAGCTCCGCGGCGGCGGTGGCCACCAGTGCCGGGTAGACGCAGACCGCGGCCACGGCCGGGCAGGTCGGGTCGGCGGGGTCGGGCCGGCGGGCCCGGGCGCACAGGGCGCGCACCGTGCCGGGGGTGTCGGCCCCCTCCAGCGTGGTGAGGTCGACCAGGCCGATCGCCAGGTCCAGCGTCCGTGCCTCCGCGCTGCCGGTGACCGACCGTCCGGCCAGCCGTCGGGCCCGGTCCGCGAGGCCGACCGGCTCGACGGCACCCAGCCCGCGCAGGAACGTGCGCAGCGCCGTCTCCGAGCGGGCCACCTCCACCAGGCCCGGATCCGGACGGGCCACGTCGACCGGGCACGGAACGGTCGCGGCCATGGGCCGAGTCTACGTGTGATCTTGAGTGGCCCGGCGGCTCCCGCGGCGGCCGGCCCCGGACGCGACGCGGCCTCCCGCCGAGATGAATACCTCCCGCAGGGAGCGGGGAACAGAGGGGTGGAGCTGCTGAAGCGGCTAGGGAGAAGGAGGGCGCGTCATGGCTACACCGACGCACCGCATCGAGGAGCATCCGGACATCGCCACGATGCGGATGCCGTACGAGCGGGTGGCGGAATCGCCGACCACCCAGATCACCGAGGGTCTCGCCTTCCTGGCGGGTGTCTACCTGGCGATCTCGCCGTGGGTGGTCGGCTTCAGCGACATGTCGACGATCACCATCAACAACCTCGTCATCGGGGTGGCCGTGGCGCTACTCGCGCTCGGCTTCGCCTCGGCGTTCGGCCGCACGCACGGGCTGTCGTGGCTGGTTCCCGTGCTCGGGATCTGGACCATCGTGTCGCCGTGGGTCGTCAGCGGTGAGGTGTACACGGCGTCGGTGGTGCTCAACAACGTCATCACCGGAGCGGTGATCACGTTGCTCGGCCTCGCGACCACGGCGTTCGGCATGGGCAAGTCGGGTCAACGGCAGCCGGAGCGCTGACGCCGCGGACCACGGTCACGGGCGGCCGGCCCCGCACGGGGCCGGCCGCCTGCTGTCCGGGCACCGGTGCGCCGGTCCGGGTTACGCGTACGCCCGCCGTCCGGTGCGAGGGTGCCGACGGTACCTGGGGTGCCGACGGTGCCCGGGTGCCGAGGGTGCGGGGCCCGAGGGGGGTGCCGACGGTGGCCGCGCGTGTCCGCGAACCGTCCCGGCGGGTCGCGGCGTCGCGTTCCCCGGGTGCCCCACGTGCGTACGCGGGGCGCGGTACCGGTCGTCCGCCGCTGTCCACCCCGGAGCCGAGTGCTCCTGCGGGCCGGCAGGACCGGAGGGTGGTTGCGCTCACATCACTCTGATGCCATAGTGACGCCATACATGCGTCACCACAGTGGAAACATAGTCACACTTGCGTCTCACTGGCAAGGATACTGACGTCACTGCACGGCGCCGCCCGTACCGGAGGGGCGGGATGAGCGCCACCGGCTCCCCACCGGTACCGCGGCCCCGGCGGCCCGCACGCCCGCGCCGTCGGTGGCGGCCCACCCTGCCGCCGGCGGTCGCCGGCATCCTCGCCGTCCTGCGCCTGCTGCCCCGCGTCCACCAGGTCGGGACCTGGCTGTTCGCCGTCGCCGTCGTCGCCTCGGCGGCCCTGCCGGTCGCGGTCGCCGTCGTCACCGGTCTGCTGGTCGGGTCCATCCCCACCGCCGTCGACGGCGGGCTCGGCTCGCCGGCCGGCCGGACCGCGCTCGGCCTGCTCGCCGCCGTCGCCGCGCTGATGGTGGCGCAACGGGTCACCGGCCCGCTCACCGAGGCACTGGCCCGCGACCTCGGCCGCCGGGTGGAGCGGCACCTGCGGGAGCGCCTCATCGAGGCGGTCGGCCGGCCGGCCGGGATCGCCCACCTCGAGGACCCGGAGGTGCTCGCCTCGCTGCGGATCGCCCGCGGGCTGGGCGTGGACACCAACCGCCCGGACCTCGCCATCGAGGGACTGGCCTGGGTGCTGCCGGCGTGGGTGCAGGCCCTCGGGT
>VSBZ01000174.1:0-7237 GCA_047459215.1 Micromonosporaceae bacterium
GCTCGGTAGGGTGACGACGTGATCGTGGGCATCGGCGTCGACGTCGTGCTGGTGGAGCGGTTCACCCGCGCGCTGGCGCGCACGCCGTTGCTGGCCGACCGGCTGTTCACCGAGGCGGAGCGGCTGACCCCCTCGGGCAGCCCGCGGACGCCGGAGTCGCTGGCGGCGCGGTTCGCGGCCAAGGAGGCGGTCGCCAAGGCGTTGGGCGCGCCCGCCGGTCTGCGCTGGCACGACTGCGAGGTGGTGGTGGATCCGGACGGGCGGCCGTGGCTGACCGTCTCCGGGACCGTCGCGGCGGCGGCGGCCGAGCGCGGGGTGGTGCGCTGGCACCTCTCCCTGTCCCACGACGGCGGCATCGCGTCGGCCATGGTGGTGGCGGAGGGATGAGGCGCCGGCGGGCGCCGGCACCGGTCCGCGCCCCGGAAAGGAGGGTGGTGGCGTGAGAGCGGCGTGGCGGGTCGCGGACGTCCGCGCGGCCGAGGCGGCGCTCATGGCGCGCCTGCCCGAGGGCACGCTCATGCAGCGCGCCGCGGCCGGGCTCGCCCGGCGGTGCGCGCAGCTGCTGACGACCAGGTACGGGCGCGTGTACGGCACGCGGATCCTGCTGCTGGTCGGGTCCGGGGACAACGGCGGCGACGCGCTGTACGCGGGGGCGCGCCTGGCGCGACGGGGTGCGGAGGTGCACGCCCGGTTGCTGTCCGACCGCGCCCACGCCCGGGGCCTGGCGGCGCTGCGGCGCGCCGGTGGGCGGGTGACCCCGGCCCTGCCGCCGCGGGTGGACCTGGTCGTGGACGGGATCGTGGGCATCGGCGCCACCGGCGGCCTGCGGGCGGCCGCCGCCGAGGTCGTCGCCGCCCTGCCGGGCCTGCGCGCCCGGGACGGCGCCCCGCCGCCGGTGGTCGCGGTCGACGTGCCCAGCGGCGTGGCCGTGGACACCGGCGACGTGCCCGGCGTCGCCGTCCGCGCCGACGTGACCGTGACGTTCGGGTGCCTCAAGCCCGCGCTCGTGCTGGGACCGGCCGCGCCCCTGGCGGGCGTGGTCGACCTGGTCGACATCGGCCTGACGCCGTACCTGACGACCGCGCCGGCGGTGGAGATCCCCGACCTCGCCGACATCAGCGCCTGGTGGCCCCGCCCGGCCCCGGACTCCACGAAGTACAGCCGCGGCGTGGTGGGGGTGGCCACCGGCTCGTCCGGCTTCCCCGGCGCCGCGCTGCTGTCGGTGGCCGGCGCGGAGGCCGGGCCGGCGGGCATGGTCCGCTACGCCGGCCCGGCCGCCCACGAGGTCGTGACCGCCCACCCGTCGGTGATCGTGTCCGCCACGGTCGGGCAGGCCGGGCGCGTCCAGGCGTGGGCGTGCGGCTCGGGGCTCGGCCAGGACGAGGCGGCCAGGGCCACGCTCCGGGCCGTGCTCGCCGCACCCGTACCCGTGGTGCTCGACGCCGACGCGCTCAACCTGCTGGTGGACGGCGCCTTCGCCGACGCGCTGCGGCGGCGGGACGCGCCGCTGGTGGTGACCCCGCACGACCGGGAGTTCGCACGGCTGGCCGGCCGGCACCCGGAGCCGGACCGGCTGGAGGCCGCCCTGCGGCTGGCCGCCCGGATGAACGCCACCGTCCTGCTCAAGGGCTACCGGACGATCGTGGCCGCGCCCGACGGGCGGGCCTGGGTCAACCCCACCGGCACGCCCGAGCTGGCCACCGGTGGCACCGGCGACGTGCTGACCGGCCTGCTCGGATCCCTGCTCGCCGCCGGCGTGCCCCCCGAGCGGGCCGCGGTCGCCGCCGCGTACGTGCACGGGCTGGCCGGTCGCGCCGCGGCCGAGGCCGGGCCGGTGACGGCCGCCGCGGTGGCGGCGGCGCTGCGTCCGCCACCGCCACCGCCGTCGGAGTGACCGCACCCCGTGGCGTCACCCTGACGGTGACGGCGTCGTCGCGCGGGGACGGCGGGCGGGGGGACACGGGTCGCGGGGCCCCGGCGAGCCCGCCGGCCCGGTCACCCGCGTCGGCGTCGGCGCCACCGATCCGCGCCGCTCGGACCTGATCACGTGCCACCGGCCGGTAGGGTCGTGGGTATGCCGCAGGCAGAGGTCCGGATCGACCTGGACGCCGTCCGACACAACGTGGCGCGGCTACGGCAGGCCGCGCCCGGTGCCGAGCTGATGGCGGTGGTGAAGGCCGACGGGTACGGGCACGGGATGGTGCCGGTGTCCCGGGCGGCGCTCCAGGCGGGCGCCACGTGGCTGGGCGTGTGCACGCTGGACGAGGCGCTCACCTTGCGCCGGGCCGGGATCACCGCGCCCGTGCTGGCGTGGCTGCTCGGGCCCGACCAGCCGCTGCACCTGGCGGTCGACGCCGACATCGACCTGTCCGCCTCCAGCATGGAGCAGCTCGCCGCGGCGGTGCTGGCGGCCAGGCGGTCCGGACGACCGGCCCGGGTGCACCTCAAGCTGGACACCGGCCTGTCGCGGGCCGGGGAGACCCCCGACCGGTGGGCCGTCCTCGTGGAGGCCGCCGGCAAGGCACAGGCCGACGGCGACATCGAGGTGGTCGGCGTGTGGAGCCACCTGGTGCACGCCGACGCGCCGTCCCACCCCACCATCGAGCGACAGCTGTCGTTGTTCAAGCAAGGGCTGGAGCTGGCGGCCGCGTACGGGATCCATCCTCGTCACCAGCACCTGGCCAACTCGGCGGCCACGCTGACCCGTCCGGACACCCACTTCACGATGGTGCGCCCGGGGATCGCCGTCTACGGGCTGTCCCCGGTGCCGGGGGAGACCTTCGGCCTCCGCCCGGCCATGACCGCGCGGGCGCGTATCGTGCTCACCAAGCGGGTGCCGGCCGACCAGGGCGTGTCGTACGGGCACACGTACCGCACCGGTCGCGAGACCACCCTGGCGCTCGTGCCGGTCGGGTACGCCGACGGAGTGCCGCTCGCCGCCTCCAACGTGGCACAGGTCGCCGTGGGTGGCCGTCGGTACCCCATCGCCGGCCGGGTGTGCATGGACCAGCTCGTCATCGACTGCGGGGACGACCCGGTCTCGGTCGGCGACGTGGCGGTCCTGTTCGGCACCGGCGAGGACGGCGCGCCCACCGCGGACGACTGGGCGCGGGCCGTCGGAACGATCAACTACGAGATCGTCGCCAGGTTCGGGAGTCGGCGCGTGGCGAGGGTGTACGACCATGAGTGAGACCTCCGGCCGGTCCGGACACCGCCGCCGGTTCGGCGTCCTGGGGGCCCTGTTCGGCGCGGCCGCCGCCGGGGTCGCGGCCGGCATCGCGGCCGAACGGACCCTCGTCCGCCGGCTGCGGGAGCGCGCCGACGACCCGTACGCCCGGGAGCCCTTCGGCCGCCTGCCGTGCGACGAGTCGCTGACGGTCACCACGCCCGACGGCGTGGACCTGCACGTGGAGGTGGTCGACCCCACCGACGGGGTGGAGCTGGACGCGGGCTTCGCCGCCTCGGTGACCGGCGCGAGCCCGGCGGCCGAGCCCACCGTCGTGTTCGTCCACGGGTTCTGCCTGGACATGGGCAGCTTCCACTTCCAGCGCAAGGAGCTGACCCACCGCGGTGAGTGGCGTGCGGTCTTCTACGACCAGCCCGGGCACGGGCGGTCCGGCCGGTTGCCCAGCGGCCCGTACGAGCTGACCGCGCAGGCCGACGCGCTGCGCGCGGTGCTGGACGCCACCACACCGACCGGCCCGGTGGTCCTCGTCGGCCACTCCATGGGCGGCATGACCATCATGGCGTTCGCGAAGCGGTACCCGCGCATGTTCGCCGAGCGGGTCGCCGGGGTGGTGCTCATCGCCACCTCCGCCGGGCGGAGCGACGGCGAGTCCTCCGGCCTGCCGGAGCTGCTGGCCCGCGTCGGCCGGCCGGTGCTGCCGCTGGCCGACGGCGCCAACCGGCTCACCGGCGGGGTCATCGACCGCGCCCGCCGCGCCTCCACCGACCTGGCGTGGCTGCTGACCCGCAGGTACGGCTTCGCCTCCGCCAGGCCGAGCCCGGCCCTGGTCACGTTCGTCGAGCAGACCATCTCCCGCACCCCCATCGACACGATCGTCCGGCACCTGCGCACCCTGTACGACCACACCAACGGCCGTCCGGGTGACGGGACCGGCGCGGGCCCGGCGGCGGCGGCGCTGCGCGACAAGCCGGTGCTGCTCATCTGCGGCGACAGCGACCCGATCACGCCGCTGGCCCGGTCGGAGACGATCCGCAGCCTGGTGCCCGACGCCGAGCTGGTGGTGGTGCCGGACGCCGGGCACCTGGTGCTGCTGGAGCACCCGCAGCGGGTGAACGCCGCGTTGCGCGCGTTCCTGGAGAAGCTCGGGTGACCGTCGAGTTCGTGGGGAAGAAGCGCGGGTGACCGTCAAGCTGTCCACAGTAGAGGATACGCGTGCGTTCGGCCGGGCGCTGGGGAAGCTGCTGCGCGCCGGCGACCTGGTGGTGCTGGCCGGGCCGCTGGGAGCCGGCAAGACCGTGCTCGTCCAGGGCATCGCCGAGGGCCTGGGGGTGGCCGGGCCGGTCACCTCGCCCACGTTCGTCATCGCCCGTGTCCACCCCGGGCCGGTGCCGCTGGTCCACGTCGACGCCTACCGCCTGGGGTGGGGCGCCGACCCCCGTGCCGAGATCGACGACCTCGACCTGGACGCGGACCTGGCCGACTCCGTGGTGGTCGTCGAGTGGGGCGAGGGGCTGGTCGAGCAGCTCGCCGACGCCCACCTGCTGGTGCGCATCGACCGGCACGACGACGACACCCGGACCGTGGAGCTGACCGGCCGGGGTGGGGACTGGCCGCAGCGGGTGTCCCGGCTGGACCCCGGGTATGGTGCCTGACGTGCGGGTACTCGCCATCGACACCGCCACCGCCGCGACGGCCGTGGCGCTGGTCTCGTTCGCGCCCGACGGGTCGCACGAGGTGCTCGCCCAGCACCGGCACGTCGACCCGCGGGCCCACGCCGAAGTGCTGGCACCCCTGGTCGACCGGATGCTCGCCGAGGCGGGCCTGCAGGCAGCGGACCTGACCGCGATCGTGGCCGGGGACGGCCCCGGGCCGTTCACCGGGCTGCGCGTGGGCCTGGCCACGGCGGAAGCGATGGCGCAGGCGCTGGAGATCCCCGCGTACGGGGTGTGTTCCCTGGACGGCATCGGGGCGGCCACGGCCGACGAGGAGGGGACGGTGCTGGTCGCCACCGACGCCCGCCGCCGGGAGATCTACTGGGCGCTCTACTCCGAGGGGCGCCGGCTGACCGAGCCGGCGGTGGGCCGCCCCGCGGACGTGGTGCCGGTCCTGGCCGAGCGGGACGTCCGCATGGCGTACGGGGAGGGCGCCCTGCGCTACCGCGACGTGCTGGGGCTGCGCGTGGGGGAGCACCCCACCTACCCCGAGCCGGCCGTGCTCGCGGTCGTGGCCCGGGAACGGGTCGCCGCGCGGGCCCCCGGCGAACGCCTGACCCCCCGCTACCTGCGGCGTGCCGACGCCGCCGAGCCCGGACCACGGAAGCCGGTGAGCCGGTGAAGATCGAGCCGATGCGGCAGTCCGACATCGCCGAGATCATGCCGATCGAGGAGGACCTGTTCGGCGCGGAGCGCTGGACGCCCGGGATGTTCCTGTCCGAGCTCGCGGCCGGCCACTACTACCTGGTGGCGCGGGACGACGACGGCACGCTGCTCGGGTACGGCGGGCTCGCGGCGATCCCGCCGGACGAGGCGTGGATCAACAACCTGGCGGTGCGCCGGTCGGCGCAGCGCCGGGGGATCGGCCGGGCGCTGCTGGAGGCGCTGCTGGCGGAGGCGGAGCGGCGGAACCTGCCCAGAGTGCTGCTGGAGGTGGCCGCCACGAACGAGGCGGCCCAGAAGCTGTACGCCTCCTACGGGTTCGAGGCCGTCGGGGTCCGGCGGGGCTACTACCAGCCCAGCAACACCGACGCGCTGGTGATGATGCGGGAGCGGCATGACTGACCGGACGGGACGCCGGGAGTCCGAGCCGCTGGTGCTGGGGATCGAGACCTCCTGCGACGAGACCGGCGTGGGGGTGGTGCGCGGCCGCACCCTGCTCGCCGACGCCCTGGCCTCCAGCGTCGACCTGCACGCGCGGTTCGGCGGCGTGGTGCCGGAGGTGGCCAGCCGCGCCCACCTGGAGGCGCTGGTGCCGACCATGCAGCGGGCGCTGGACCAGGCCGGTGTCCGCCTCGCCGACGTGGACGCGATCGCGGTGACCAGCGGGCCCGGGCTGGCCGGGGCGCTGCTGGTCGGGGTCGCCGCCGCCAAGGGGTACGCGGTCGCCGCCGACAAGCCGGTCTACGGCGTCAACCACCTGGCCGCCCACGTCGCGGTCGACACCCTGGTCCACGGGCCGTTGCCGGAGCCGGCGGTGGCCCTGCTGGTGTCCGGCGGCCACACCTCGCTGCTGCTCGTCGACGACCTGGCCGGCCCGGTCAGGCAGCTGGGCGCCAGCATCGACGACGCGGCCGGTGAGGCGTTCGACAAGGTGGCGAGGCTGCTGGGGCTGCCGTTCCCGGGCGGGCCTCCGATCGACCGGGCGGCCCGCGACGGGGACCCGGCGGCGATCGCCTTCCCCCGCGGCCTGACCGGCCCGCGGGAGCGGGTCGCGCACCGGTTCGACTTCTCCTTCTCGGGCCTGAAGACCGCGGTGGCGCGGTGGGTGGAGGCGCGCGAGCGCGCCGGTGAGCCGGTGCCGGTGGCGGACGTGGCGGCGAGCTTCCAGGAGGCGGTGGCGGACGTGCTCACGGCCAAGGCCGTGGACGCCTGCCGCGAGCACGGGGTCTCCACCCTGGTCATCGGGGGCGGCGTGGCGGCCAACTCCCGGCTGCGGGAGCTGGCCGAGCAACGGGCCGTGCGTGCGGGGATCACGCTGCGGGTGCCGCCCGCCCGGCTGTGCACCGACAACGGGGCGATGGTGGCGGCGCTGGGCGCCCACCTGGTGGCCGCCGGGGTGCCGGCGAGCCGGCTGGACCTGCCGGCGGACCCGGGGCTGCCGGTGGACACGGTGTCGGTGGGACCGGAGGGTGTTGCCCGGTGATCGTGCGGATGTGGGAGGTCCGCGCTGCCGCGGACCGGGTGGCTGACCTGGTGGCCTGGGTGTGCGACCGGGCGCTGCCGGAGGTGGAGCGGGATCCGCGGCACGTCGCCAGCGAGGTGTTCGCCTCCGCCGACCGGGTGGTGGTGGTGTCCCGGTGGCGGCGGGACCCCCTCCCGTTGCCGGACCCGCCGG
>VSBZ01000175.1:0-7211 GCA_047459215.1 Micromonosporaceae bacterium
GATCTCGTCCTGGTGCCACTGGATCACGTCCGGCGTGAACGGCACCGGTGCGAACAGCGGGTCCGCGCCGGCGGCGTCGCGCCGGGCGACCAGCTGCGGGCCGATCTCCGGGCCGCGCGCGGCGGGCGCCACCTCGCCGCCGTGGGCGGTGGCGAGCAGCTGGGCCCCCAGGCAGATCGCCAGCGTCGGCACCCGGTGGCGGACCGCCCGCCGCAGCAGCGCCTCGCACGCCGGCAGCCACGCGGTCGGGACAACGCCGCCGGACGCCTCGCCGCCGGCCGCCGCGCCACCGCTGCCGGCCGGCTGGCCGCCGGCCGTCGCGCCACCGCCGACGGACGTCTCTCCCCCGGTCGGCGTGCCACCGCCGGCCGCGCCGCCGCGGGGCACCTCGTACACGTGCTGCCCGCCCCCGAGCACCACCAGGGCGGCGTACCCGTCGAGGTCCTCCGGCAGCGGGTCGCCGGCGTGCGGGCGGACGGTGTCCAGCCGCAGCCCGGCCTCCTCCAGCCACTGTCCGAGGCGCCGGGCGTCGTCGTCCGGGTCGTTCTCGACCACCAGTGCCGTTGCCACGTGTCGAGGCTATCGACCCGTCCGGCTCCCACGCGTTTCACCGGCGGACAGCCGCCCACGGGTCGCACCGGCGGGAACCCTCACACGGGTTCCACCAGCAGGGACCGGTCGGCCGAGGTGAGCTGCCACGGACGGTCCGACAGCACCGGCCACCCGCGCCTGCCGGCCAGCCACGCCACGTGCGCGGCGGTGATGTCGCCGCCGGCGCGGCGGGCCGGCTCCGCCAGCGCCGCGACCTCGTGCTGGCCGGGTTCGGCCAGCAGCGTGCCGGCGTCGTCGAGCAGCTCGGCCAGCTGTTCGGAGTCCGGGCGCGCCTGCAGCGCCTCGCGCATCGACAGCGTGGACACGAGCAGGGTGCGGCCGCGGCGACGACACGACCGCACCACCGACTGCAGGTACAGGTCGTCGTTGGCGTACGCGAGCAGCGCGCCGGTGTCGAGCACCCAGCCGCCCACGTCCGACGGCCCGGCGACCCGGTGGGTCATCGCGCCGGGTAGCGAGCCAGCAGCTCGCGGTCGGCCTCCACCATGCGCTGTGCCTCGCGCGTCGCCTGCGCCGGCGACATGCCCTCGGCCCGGAACACGCGCGCGTAGTGCTCCACGCTCGGGATCCCGCCGCGGCGCATCATCGCCGCCTGCACCCGGTCCGGGTCCGCCGGTGACGGGTGCGCCGCCCGGTACCGGTCCAGGAACTCGCGACTGTCCACAACCGCGGCCAGGATGTCCGCCGTTTTGGTGGCGGGCGCCCGCGGACCCGGTCGACCGGTGCCGGCGACGGCGTCCGCGCCGGTGCGCTCCACGCGGCCCGCGGCCGCCGCCGGCTCGCCGCGTGGGGACATCCTGGACCGCTGCACCTCGGACATGCCCCGATGCTACGCGCCGCTCCCCGGGCGGTCCGGCAGACGCGCGGATCCACACTCACCGGTGCCGGCCCGCGCCGGCTCACAGGGTCAGGTAGCGACGCCGCTCATACGGAGTGACCTCGCGCCGGTACTGCTCCCACTCGGCCCGCTTGTTGCGCAGCACGTAGTCGAAGACGTGCTCGCCGAGGATGTCGGCGACCAGCTCCGACTCGGACATCACCGCGATGGCCTCGGCGAGGTTCTCCGGCAGCGGCTCGTACCCGGCCGCCTTGCGCTCGGCCGGGGACAGTGCCCAGACGTCGTCCTCGGCTCCCGGTGGCAGCTCGTACCCCCGCTCGATGCCCGCCAGTCCCGCACCCAGCAGGACCGCGAAGGCCAGGTACGGGTTGCAGGCGGAGTCCAGCGAGCGCACCTCGATCCGGGCGGAGTGGGGCTTGCCGTACGCGGGCACGCGCACCAGGGCGGACCGGTTGAGGTGGCCCCAGCACACGTACGCGGGGGACTCGGTGATCCGGTCGGCCAGCGGCTGCGGGAACAGCCGCTTGTACGAGTTGACCCACTGGTTGGTCACCGCGGTGTACTCGCGGGCGTGCACCAGCAGCCCGGCGATGAACGCCTTGGCGACCTTGGACAGCTTCATCGGGTCGTCCGGGTCGTGGAACGCGTTGCGCTCGCCCTCGAACAGGGACATGTGGGTGTGCATGCCGCTGCCCGGCTGGTCGGTGAACGGCTTGGGCATGAACGTGGCGTGCACCCCGTGGGAGAGCGCCACCTCCTTGACCACGTGCCGGAAGGTCATGATGTTGTCGGCGGTGGTCAGCGCGTCGGCGTACCGCAGGTCGATCTCCTGCTGACCCGGCGCCACCTCGTGGTGGCTGTACTCGACCGAGATGCCGATGCGTTCCAGCGCCAGCACGGCCTGGCGCCGGAAGTCACGGGCGATCTCGTGGGTGGTGTGGTCGAAGTACCCCCCGCTGTCCACCGGCTCCGGCTCGCTGCCGTCCGGCGGTATCCCCTTCACCAGGAAGAACTCGATCTCGGGATGGGTGTAGAAGGTGAACCCCTTCTCGGCGGCCCGCGCCAGGGCCCGGCGCAGCACGTGCCGCGGGTCGGCCCAGCTGGGGCTGCCGTCGGGCATGAGGATGTCGCAGAACATCCGGGCGCTCTCGCCGCCCCCGGACCCTGACGAGTCCGGCCGACCGGTCTCGTACGGGAAGATCTGGAAGGTCGTGGGGTCCGGCATGGCGATCATGTCCGACTCGTGCACCCGGGCGAACCCCTCGATCGAGGAGCCGTCGAAGCCGATGCCCTCGGCGAACGCGTTCTCGAGCTCGGCCGGGGCCACCGACACGCTCTTCAGGGTGCCGAGCACGTCGGTGAACCAGAGCCGGACAAACCGGATGTCCCGTTCCTCCAGCGTACGGAGGACGAACTCCTGCTGACGGTCCATGCCACTCTCCCTCGCCATCGGCCCAAGTCTGCGCCGGGCGTGTTTCCGGCACGTTACCGCCGGTGGCCCGGTTCCCCGCACGTTAGCGCCGGCCGCCCGCCGGGCGGTGGAGGTGCGGGATGATGTGGGTATGCCGACGCTGCGCCTGGCGCTCGCCCAGCTCGACCCGACCGTCGGCGACCTCGACGGCAACGCCGCGCTGGTGCGCCAGGCGTGCCGGCGCGCCGCCGAGGCCGGCGCCCACCTGGTGGCGTTCCCGGAGATGATGCTCACCGGCTACCCGGTGGAGGACCTGGTGTTCCGGGAGTCGTTCGTCGCCGCCTCCCGCGCCACACTGGCCCGCCTGGCCACCGACCTGGTCGACGACGGCCTGGGCGAGCTGGCCGTGGTCGTGGGGTACCTGGACGCCGACGGACCGCCGCGGCCGGGCGCGGACGCCTCCCCAGACGCCGGTGCCCGCAACGCGCTGGCGCTGCTGCACCGGGGCCGGGTGGTGTGCCGCTACTTCAAGCACCACCTTCCCAACTACGGGGTCTTCGACGAGGACCGGTACTTCGTGCCCGGCCGGGTGCTGCCGGTGGTACGGCTCGGGCCGCCGGGCGACGCGGTGGACCTCACGCTGACCATCTGCGAGGACATCTGGCAGCCCGGCGGGCCGTTCGCGGTCACGCGGTCCGCCGGGGTGAGCCTGGTCATCAACATCAACGGCTCGCCGTACGAGCTGAACAAGGACGACGTCCGGCTGCCGCTGGTGGCCCGGCGGGCGGCCGAGGCGGGCGCGACGGTGGCGTACGTCAACATGGTGGGCGGCCAGGACGAGCTGGTCTTCGACGGCGACTCGATGATCGTGGCCGCCGACGGCCGGCTGCTGGCACGGGCGCCCCGCTTCACCGAGCACCTGCTCGTCCACGACCTGGACCTGCCGCCGGCGGCGGAGGGGACGCCGGCGGGCGAGATGGACGGCATGCGCGTGGAGCGGGTCACGGTGCCCGCGCCGCTGTCGCCGCCACCCGGCCCGCGGGCCGACGGCGGGGTGGCGCCGGAGCTGACCCCGGTCGAGGCGGAGGTGTGGCAGGCGCTGGTGCTGGGCCTGCGCGACTACGTGCGCAAGAACCGCTTCGGCTCGGTGGTGCTCAACCTGTCCGGGGGCATCGACTCGGCGGTCTGCGCCGCGGTGGCGGTCGACGCGGTGGGTGCGGCCAACGTGGTGGGGCTCGCGCTGCCCAGCCGCTACAGCTCGGCACACTCCCTGGAGGACGCGGCCGAGCTGGCGAAGCGTACCGGCCTGGACTTCCGCACCGAGCCGATCCAGCCGATGGTGGACGCGTTCCTGGCCAACCTGTCGCTGTCCGGTGTGGCGGTGGAGAACCTGCAGGCCCGGGTGCGGGGCGTCATCCTCATGGCGGTCTCCAACCAGGAGGGGCACCTGGCGCTGACCACGGGCAACAAGAGCGAGCTGGCGGTCGGCTACTCGACGCTCTACGGCGACGCCGTCGGCGGCTTCGCCCCGCTCAAGGACGTGCCGAAGACGATGGTGTGGCGGCTGGCCCGGTGGCGCAACGCCGCGGCCGTCCAGGCGGGCCAGACCCCGCCGATCCCGGAGCGGTCGATCACCAAGCCGCCCAGCGCCGAGCTGTCGCCCGGCCAGCTCGACACCGACACCCTGCCGCCGTACGAGGTGCTCGACCCGATCCTCGCCGACTACATCGACGGCGACATGGGACGCGACGCGCTGGTGGCGGCCGGACACGACCCGGCCACGGTGGACCGGGTGCTGGCGATGGTGGACGCGGCCGAGTACAAGCGCCGCCAGGCCGCTCCGGGCCCGAAGATCTCCATCAAGGCGTTCGGCCGCGACCGCCGCCTGCCCATCACCAACCGGTTCCGCGACCCGCCGCGCCCCACCGACCAGCGGGTGTGAGCGCGGCGCCGCGCTTCCCGTCGTTTCCGCTCGGGTCGTCGGCGGACCGGAGCCGGCGACCGGGCGGGCTCCCTCGACATCGAGCTCCGTGACCGGCTCGGGACGCCGCACCGGGCGCCAACGTCCGTCGCCGACGCGGCGGCGTCCCGCGTCCCGACCCGGTGCCCGCCGTGGTGTGAGATCTTCCACCGGAGCTGACGTCGACACCGGGTGAGTGGGACGATCGGCGGTGACCCGGGGACCGCACACGGCGGCCTCGAGGCGGAAGGAGACCACGATGTCCACATCCCTCAACGACATACCCGCCGGCCAGCGCATCCGTACCCGGGACCTGCTGGCGGCCAAGCAGCGGGGCGAGCGGTGGCCGATGCTCACCTCGTACGACCAGTACACCGCGACCATCTTCGACCGCGCCGGCATCCCGGTCCTGCTGGTCGGCGACTCGGCCGCCAACAACGTCTACGGCCACGAGACCACCCTGCCGGTCACCGTGGACGAGATGATCCCCCTGGTGCGCGCGGTGGTACGGGCGACCACGCGGGCGATGGTCGTGGCGGACCTGCCGTTCGGCTCGTACGAAGAGGGGCCGGCGCAGGCGCTGCGGACGGCGGTGCGGTTCATGAAGGAGACCGGCTGCCACGCCGTCAAGCTGGAGGGCGGCCGGCGGTGCGCGCCGCAGATCGAGGCGATCACGCGGGCCGGCATCCCGCTCATGGCCCACATCGGGTTCACCCCGCAGAGCGTCAACGCGCTCGGCGGCTACCTCGTCCAGGGCCGGGGCGACCAGGCCGAGGACCTGGTCGCCGACGCCCACGCCGTGACCGAGGCCGGGGCGTTCTCGATCGTGCTGGAGATGGTCTCCGCGGGGACCGCGAAGCGGATCACCAGCGAGGTGCCCATCCCGACGATCGGCATCGGCGCCGGACCCGACTGCGACGCCCAGGTGCTGGTGTGGCAGGACTTCGCGGGCCTGAACACCGGCCGGACGCCGCGGTTCGTCAAGCGCTACGCCGACCTGGCCGGGACGCTCACGCGAGCGGCGGAGCAGTTCGCCGAGGAGGTCCGGGCCGGGACGTTCCCGGGCGACGAGCACAGCTACCGCTGACCACCGGTGCCGGCCGTACCGGCACCGGTGGCCCGGTCCGGGCGGCTGGCACCGGCTCACGCGGTGCGCCTGCGACGAGCAGCGCACGCCGGCACGGTGGGCGCCCAGCCGCGCCCAGGCGGCGTGGCCGCGACCCGAGCGGCGGCGCCGGTCAAGCGGTGGGGCCCGGGGGACGGGCACCGGCCCCGCGGTGTGGGCACCACCGTGCCCGCCGCGGTCGCGGGGCGGTCCGGCCCGGCGGACTCACAGGTTCGTGACGCGGATCCCCGCGTGGGTCCGGTAGCGTCGGTTGATGGCGATGAGGTTGGCGGTGAGCGCCTCCACCTGGCGGGCGTTGCGCAGGCGTCCGGCGTAGACGCCCCGCACGCCGGGGATGCGGGCGGCGAGCGCCTGGACGGTGGCGGCCGCGTCGCGATCGTCGCCGAGCACCAGCACGTCCAGGTCGATCCGGCTGACCTCGGGGTCGGCGAGCAGCACCGCGCTGACGTGGTGGAAGGCGGCGCACACCCGGGAGTCGGGCAGCAGCGCCGCGGCCTGCTCGGCGGCGCTGCCCTCCGGCACGGGCACCGCGTACGCACCGCGCTCGTCGAACCCGAGCGGGTTGACGCAGTCGACCACCACCTTTCCCGCCAGCGGTCCTCGTAGCTCGGCGAGCGTGGCGGCGTGGCCGTCCCACGGCACCGCGACGATGACCAGGTCCGCGCTCTCAGCGGCCCACCGGTTCTCCCCTCCGGTCACCGGGGCCGCCACACCCGGCATGGTGGACAGGTCCGCGGCCGCCGCCTTGCCCCGCTCGGCGTGGCGGGAGCCGACCAGCACCGGGTGGCCGGCACGGGCCAGCCGGTACGCCAGTCCGCGCCCCTGGTCGCCCGTGCCGCCGAGGATGCCCACCGTCAGGCCGGACACGTCGGGAAGGCTGCTCGTGTCGTACGCCATGACCGCCATCCTGGCAGACCTGGGTGGCCTGCATTCGCGCACCTGGTGACGATCCCGCCTGGTGTGGCGCCCGGGTTCGGCGCCACCCGTTTGGCGCCACCGCCGGGCGGGCAGCCTGGTGGCAGTCCGCGCACGCAGCGACATCCGGAGGACGGGATGGGCATCGAGGACAAGGCGAAGGCAAAGGCTCAGGAGGCGGCCGGCACGGCCAAGGAGAAGGCGGGACAAGCCACCGGCGACCGGCAGAAGCAGGAGGAGGGGCGCGCCGAGCAGCTCAAGGGCGAGGCCCGTGAGACCGCCGAGGACGCCCGCCGGAAAGCGGAGGAGGCGGCGAAGGAGGCCCGCAAGCGCCCGCGCTGCCGGGACC
>VSBZ01000176.1:0-7068 GCA_047459215.1 Micromonosporaceae bacterium
CCGCTCCCGGCGTCACGCGGCGGGTGAGGAACACCATCCGCCGGTCGAACAGCCGCTCCGCGAGCCACGGTGGCATCGGCTCCTCCGGGCGCGGCCCACCGGGTGGAATCGGGAGCTCCCACCGGCCCGGTCCCCGCAGCGTGACCTCCACGTCGCACCGTCCTTCCGTCGCGGCGGGCGGTGGTGCCCGACCCGCCGGCCGATGGTCGCTCCGCCCGCGGCCACGGCCGGCCAGCCCATTCTGGCCGCCCGCCCGGTCCGGTTGCCGATCATGAGCCGGGATTCCGCCCCGGGCGAAACCGGATCAAGACGTGGGGGGCGGGGCCGGGCCGGGGCGGGACGGCGGCATGCTTGGAGACATGGGGCGTGACGTGGGACCGTGGCTGGTCGGCGTCGGCCTGCTCGTGGCGGCGGTCGGGCTGCTGACCTGGCTCGGCGGGCTGTCGTGGTTCGGGCGCCTGCCGGGCGACATCCGGATCACCACCGAGCACACCCGGATCTTCATCCCCATCACGTCGATGATCGTGGTGTCGGTGGTCCTGAGCCTCATCCTGTTTTTCGTGCGCCGGCGGTAGCCCCCCGTCCGCCTGCCGGTGGCGCGTTCCTGCACCGCGGGGAGCGCGCTCGTGCGCCGCCGGGGGCACGCTCTGGCACCGCGGGGAGGGCGCCCGTGCGCCGTCGAGGGCACGTTCCTGCGTCCGGTGGCGCACCGCCCGGAGCCGGAGCGGTCGGAACGCCATACTCAGGGTCATGCGAACGATCCATGACATTTCTGGCGTCGATCTCACGTACGACGACGTCTTCCTCGTTCCCTCCCGGTCCGCGGTCGAGTCGCGCAGCCACGTCGACCTCGCCTCCCGGGACGGCTCCGGCACCACCATCCCGATCGTGGCGGCGAACATGACCGCGGTGTCCGGCCGGCGGATGGCCGAGACCATCGCCCGGCGGGGCGGGATCGCGATCATCCCCCAGGACATCCCCGTCGACGTCGTCACGGACGTCATCGCCTCGGTCAAGCAGCGCCACGTCGTGTACGACACGCCGGTCGTGCTGGGGCCGACCGACACCGTCTCCGACGCGCTGGCCCTGCTGCCCAAGCGCGCCCACGGCGCCGTCATCGTGGTCGACGACGGGCGACCGCTGGGCATCGTCACCGAGGCGGACTGCGCGGGTGTGGACCGCTTCACCCAGCTGCGGGCGGTGATGTCCACGCCGCTGCTGACCCTGCCGGCGGGGATCGACCCGGAGGCGGCCTTCGACCGGCTCGCCGCCGGCAACCACCGGGTCGCCCCGGTCGTCGACGCCGACGGCACCCTCGTCGGCATCCTCACCCGCAAGGGGGCGCTGCGCGCCTCCCTCTACCAGCCCGCGGTCGACGCCGACGGCCGGCTGCGGATCGGCGCGGCCATCGGCATCTCCGGCGACGTGGCCGACCGCGCCGGCAAGCTGCTGGCCGCCGGCGCCGACGTGCTGGTGATCGACACGGCCCACGGCCACCAGGAGCGCATGATCGCGGCGGTGCGCGCGGTCCGGGCCCTCGACCCGCCGGTGCCCGTGGTCGCCGGCAACGTCGTCACCGCCGACGGCGTGAGCGACCTGGTGGAGGCGAGCGCGGACATCGTCAAGGTCGGGGTGGGGCCGGGCGCCATGTGCACCACCCGCCTGATGACCGGGGTCGGGCGGCCGCAGTTCTCGGCCGTGGTCGAGTGCGCCGCCCGCGCCAGGGAGCTCGGCGCCCACGTGTGGGCCGACGGCGGGATCCGCCGGCCGCGGGACGTGGCGCTGGCCCTGGCCGCCGGGGCGTCCAACGTCATGATCGGTTCCTGGTTCGCGGGCACCCACGAGTCCCCGGGTGACCTGATGCGCGACGCCGACGGCCGGGCGTACAAGGAGAGCTTCGGGATGGCCTCCGCCCGCGCGGTACGCCTGCGCACCGCCGACGAATCGCCGTACGAGCGGGCCCGCAAGGGCCTGTTCGAGGAGGGCATCTCCTCCGCGCGGATGTACCTCGACCCGCAGCGCCCCGGCGTCGAGGACATCCTCGACATGATCGTCGCCGGCCTGCGCAGCGCGTTCGCGTACACCGGCGCCGCCGACGTCGCCTCGTTCCAGGAGCGGGCGGTCGTCGGCGTGCAGACCCGGGCCGGGCAGAAGGAGGGCCAGCCGCACTACGCCAGCTGGTGACCGGCTGCGTCGGCCGGGAGCCGGCGAGCGGCGCACGGCCGACGCTTGCGGGCCGGTGGCCGGCGCACGCGGCCCGCGGGGCGGCGACCGGCACACCGGTGTCGCCCGCGGCCGGCAGAATGCAGGACATGACGACGTCCGACGCGGTGGAGGTGACGCTACCCGGCGGCGTCGCCATGCCCATGGTGGGGTTCGGCACCTGGCAGCTGCGCGGCCGCCACGCCTACGAGGCGGTACGGCACGCGTTGCGGGTGGGCTACCGCCACATCGACACCGCGACCATGTACCGCAACGAGGCGGAGATCGGGCAGGCGATCCGGGACAGCGGGGTGCCGCGGGAGCAGATCTTCGTCACCACGAAGCTGCTGCCCTCCGACGCCGGGCGGGAGCGCCAGGTGATCGCCGCCAGCCTGAAGGCGCTCGGCACCGGGTACGTCGACCTGTGGCTCATCCACTCCCCGCCGTACCGGGACGACGGGGTGGAGACCTGGCGGGAGTTCCTCGCCATCCGCGGCGAGGGCCTCGCCCGCGCGGTCGGGGTGAGCAACTACCGCGTGTCCCAGATCGACCGGCTCGTCGAGGCCACCGGCGAGGCGCCGGCGGTCAACCAGATCCTGTGGAGCCCGCGGCGGTACGACCCGGCCGTGCTCGCCGCCCACCGGGAACGCTCGGTGGTCCTCGAGGGGTACAGCCCGTTGAAGGACACCCGGCTGAGCGACCCGGTGCTGGTGGAGATCGCCCGACGCCACGGCGTCACCACCGCCCAGGTGGTGCTGCGCTGGCACCTGGAGCACGGCATCCCGGTCATCCCCAAGTCCGGCAACCCCGACCGCATCGCCAGCAACTTCGACCTGTACAGCTTCCGGCTCAGCCCCGACGAGGTCGCCCGCATCGACTCGCTGTGACGGCGGGGCGCCGCGCGGCCCCGACGACGGCCGCCTCCGTGACGCCGGCTCGGTCCGTGGCACGACGCCGCTGCCGGCACGGCGCCGTCGCCGCGGTGCGGCCCCCGGACCGCCGGCGCGGTCAGCCGGACCGCGCCCGCGCCACCACCTCGGGAGAGGCCGTGTCCAGCGGCACCTGCGGGGACCCGACCAGCCCCAGCTGCACGACCTGCCGAGGCTGCACCCCGCTCAGCAGCCAGTCCGCGGCGATACGCAGCCGGTTGCCGGGGATCGACCACAGGTGGAAACCCTGGGTCACCGCAGCGGCCAGCGGGCCGCTGAGCACCCGGCCCATCGGGTTGGCGGCGGCCTGGACGCCGCCGAGGTCCACGACGAACCCGAGCTCGCGGTGGTGGTACGGCCGGAACCGGCCGCGGCCGATCGAGGCGGCCAGGTTGGTGGCGACCACCTTCCCCTGCCGGACCGCGTGCTGCGCGGTCATCGGGCTGACCTCACCGGGGCGGTCGAGCACCGGTGCCGCGGCCGCGTCCCCGCAGGCGAAGATCTCCGGGCGGTCGGGCACCCGCAGGTACTCGTCGACCACCAGCCGTCCCTTGCGGGTGGGCAGGTGCAGCGACTCCACCAGCGGGTCCGGGCGCACCCCCACGCACCAGATCAGCGTCTGGCTGGGCACGAACTCGCCGTCGGACAGTCGCACGCCGCCGGCGGTGGCCTCCGCCACCGAGGTCTCCATCCGCAGCTCCACCCCGCGCCGGCTCAGGACCCGGGCGGCCGCGCGGCCCAGCCGCTCGTCCAGCTCCGGCAGTGGCCGTGGGGCGATGTCCAGCAGCAGCCACCGGGTGCGGATGCCGTGCAGCCGCGGGTGGCGGCGCGTCATCGCCCGGGTGAGCAGCTGGCCGTGCGCGGCCACCTCGGTGCCGGTGTAGCCGGCGCCGACCACGACGAACGTGCACCGGGCCACGCACTCGTGCGGGTTGTCGGTCGCCCCGGCCAGCTCGATCTGCCGGATGAGGTGGTCGCGCAGGTACAGCGCCTCCGGCAGGCCGCGAAAGCCGTGGGCGTGCTCGGCGATGCCCGGGATCGGCAGCAGCTTGTGCACGGCGCCGGCAGCGATCACCAGCCGGTCGTACCGGACCCTGCCGCGCGTGCCCTCGGGGTCGACGTAGCCCACCTCCCGGCGGTCGGTGTCGACCTCGTCCACCTCGCCGAGCACGAGCCGCACGCCCGGCAGCTTGGCCAGCAGCGGGACGGCCACCCGCCGGGGATCCAGCACCCCGCCCGCCACCTGGGGCAGCAGCGGCAGGTAGAGGAAGTAGTCGGTGGTGTTCACCAGGACGATCTCCGCCCCGGTGCGCATCCGGCACAGCCGGCGGGCGGCGTGGTACCCGGCGAACCCGCCTCCGACGATGACGATCCGCGGACGGCTCTGCGCACCCATGCGTGCCTGGTACCCGCGGCGGGCCGCGGCAATCGGGGCCGGCGGTGCGGTCAGTCCCCGAGCAGCGGCGGGTCGGACGGCCGTTCGGTGAGCTGGTCCAGCTCGTCGATGTCGCGCCGCAGCTCCCGCATGAGCGAGCGCGTGGAGCCGGTGCGGGTCAGCGGAGGCGGCGGCACCACCAGCACCGGGCACACGGCATGGGAGACGCAGTACCGCACCACCCGGCTGCCGCGCAGCCGGCGCAGCCCGCTGCGGCGGCCGGTGCCGATGACCAGCAGGTCGGTGTCCCGGCAGGCGTACCCGACGAGCACCGGTCCCGGCGAGTCGGGCACCACCACCGTCCGCACCTCGACGTCGGACGGCACCGCCCCGAACGTCTCGGTGAACGCGCTGGCCACCGTCGCGGACGCGGCCGATGCCAGCGGCCGCTCGCTCGGCCCGCTGCCGCTGAGCACGTCCGGGTCCGCCGGCGGCTCCCACGTCCGCACGGCGTGCAGCGGCACCCTCCGCTCGCGCGCGTGGGCCACCGCCACCCGCAGGGCGTGCAGCCCGGACAGCGTGGTGGAGATGCCGACGATCACCCGTCCGGCGCGGTCGGCGTCCATTGGTCCTCCCCTCCCTCGGGTCGCCGCGACTCCGGCCCCACCACCGCCACCGGGCAGTCGGCGTGGTGGATGAGGGCCTGGCTGACCGAGCCCAGCAGCAGGCCCCGGAACCCGCCCCGGCCCCGCGAGCCGACCACCACCAGCCGGGCGTTCGCGGAGGCGGCGACCAGCGCCTGGTGGGCGGCGGTGTGCCGGTGCACCTCCGGGCGCACCGGCACCGCCGGGTACCGGTCGGCGATGCCGGCCAGGGTCTCGCCGACCAGGTCCGGTACCTCCGGCGGGGGGTACCCGGCCCGCACCAGCTCCGGCGGCCAGGCCAGGTCGGCCGGCCACGCGTACAGCGCCGTCACCGGCACGCCGTAGCGGGCCGCCGCGTCGAAGGCGAACACGGCCGCCCGGCGGGCGGCCTGCGAGCCGTCGGCACCGAGCACCACCGGAGCCTCCGGTACGGCCGACCCCCGCGCCACGATCACCGGGCAGGCCGCGTGGGCGGCCAGCTGCACCGCCACCGAGCCGGCCAGCATGCCGGGGAAGCCGCCCCGGCCGCGGTGACCGACCACCACCAGGTCGGCCTGCCGGGACGACCCGGTGAGCACCGCGGCCGGCAGGCCGTCGCGCAGCCTGCTGATCATCGACAGCTCGGGGTGCGCCGCCCGGATCCGGGAGGCCGCCTCGCGCAGCAGCCGTTCGGCGTGGTCGTGCAGCACCGCCGCCGGGACCGCGGGCCCGGCGCCCGGAACGGGCGGCGGCGGAAGGATCGCGCCCGGCTCGGCGCCGAACGGCGGGACGAACGCGTGAACGATCTCGAGGGGTCGGCGGCGGAGCTCCGCCTCGTCGGCGGCGAGGTCGGCCGCGACCAGGCTGTCCTTCGAGCCGTCCACGCCCACGACCACCGGCCTTACCGGCCCGGCGCTGGTGTCGGTCATGTCCGGGTCGTTCCCCGCCGGGCGACCGGTCATGCCCCGGACGCCGGGCACCGGCCACCCGGCGCGCGTCGACCATGCCCGCAGGCCCGGTGGCCGGTCGTGTCCCGGACACCCGGACCGGCCGTGTCGCGGCCGCCGGAGCCGGCGCGCCGGTCGCATGGGCCGGGCGCCCGTCAGGCCCGGGCGGCCGGCGACCGGTCGGCCGCGGCGTGGCCGGTGCCGGTCAGGGCAGCGGCGGCTCCCAGTCCGGGCGCAGCGGCGCGTGGCTGCGGCCCTGGTCGTCCGGGCGGCTGCACAGCACCTGGTGCAGCTGGATCTGGTTGCGCTCGAAACCGATCCGCGACCCGACCAGGTACAGCCGCCAGGTCCGGGCGCGGGCCAGGCCCACCTCGGCGACCGCCTCGTCCCAGTGCGCCTCCAGGTTGGCCGACCAGGCCGCCAGGGTACGCGCGTAGTGCTCCCGCAGGTTCTCCTCGTGCCGCACCTCGAACCCGGTGTCGTGCATGACCGAGACGAGGTGACCGACGCTCTCCAGCTCCCCGTCGGGGAAGATGTACCGGTTGATGAAGTGGCGGCGGCGGGCCGCCGGCTCGTGGTTGTCCGGCCGGGTGATGCAGTGGTTGAGCAGCCGGCCGCCGGGCACCAGGCGCTCGTACAGGAACCGGAAGTAGTCCGGGAGCTGCTTCTTTCCGATGTGCTCGGTCAGCCCGATCGAGCTGATCGCGTCGAACCGCTCCGCCGGCACGTCCCGGTAGTCGAGGTGCCGCACCTCCGCCAGCTGCGACAGTCCCGCCTCCGCGATCGCCTTCTGCGCCCACTCGGCCTGCCGCCGCGACAGGGTCACCCCCAGGGCCCGTACCCGGTGGTGGCGGGCGGCGTGCATGACCATGCCTCCCCAGCCGCAGCCCACGTCGAGCAGCCGCTGACCGGGCCGCAGCCCCAGCTTGCGGCAGACCAGCTCGTGCTTGGCGGCCTGGGCCTGCTCCAGGGTGGCCGAGTCGGTCTGGTAC
>VSBZ01000177.1:0-6990 GCA_047459215.1 Micromonosporaceae bacterium
GCCCAAGGGAGTGGCGGTCGAGCACCGCCACATCGTCCACTACCTGCACGGCCTGCGTGAGGTGTCGGGTCCGGAGCGGCTGGCGGATGCCAGCTTTGCCCTGGTGTCCACCCACGCCGCCGACCTCGGCCTCACCTGCCTGCTGGGCGCGCTGACCGGTGGGGGCACCGCCCACCTGGTGGACCGCGACGTCGCCGTCGACCCCGCGGCGTACGCCGACTACCTGGCCCGTCACCGGGTGGACGTGGTCAAGTGCGTGCCCAGCCACCTGGAGCTGCTGACACGGCACGGCGACCTCACCGGGGTGCTCCCCCGCCGGCTGCTGATCCTCGCCGGCGAACCGTGCCCGTGGGAGCTGGTGGCGAGGATCCGACGGGCCCGTCCGGACCTCGTGGTGCACAACGCCTACGGCCCGACCGAGACCACGGTCTCCGTGATCACCAGCGACACCGCCGAGCTGGGACCGGAGCAGCCGCACGGGATCGTCCCGCTCGGACGGCCGTACCCGAACGCGACCCTCTACGTCGTCGACCGCGCCGGACGGCCGCTGCCGGCCGGGGTGCCGGGGGAGCTGTGGATCGGCGGTCCGAGCGTGACCCGCGGGTACCTGGGCCGCCCGGAGGAGACCGCGCGACGGTTCGTCCCCGACCCGGTCACCGGCACCGGCCGGTGCTACCGCACCGGGGACCGGGTGCGGATCCGCGCCGACGGGGTGGTCGAGTTCCTGGGACGGATCGACGACCAGGTCAAGATCCGCGGTTTCCGGGTGGAGCCCAACGAGGTGGCGGCGACGTTGCGGGCGCTGCCCGAGGTGGGCGAGGCGGTGGTGCTGGCGGTGGGCGAGCCGTCACCCCGCCTGGTCGCCTGGGTCACCCCGGCCACCGGCGACGACCCGTCCGGACTGGACGGCCAGCGGCTGCGGGAGGCGGTGCGGGAGCGGCTGCCGGAGCACATGGTTCCCTCCGCGGTCGTCCCGCTCGCCACGCTGCCCCTGACCCCCAACGGGAAGGTGGACCGCGCCGCCCTCCCCGTGCCGGACCAGGCGGCGGTGGAGCGGGTGCCGCCCACCACGGCCACCCAGGTCCGCGTCGCCCGCGTCTGGCAGGAGGTCCTCGGGGTGGAGTCGGTCGGGATACACGACGACTTCTTCCAGCTCGGCGGGGACTCCTTCACGGCGGTGCGCGCCGTGCGTGCCATCGACCCGCACCTGCGGGTCATCGACCTGTTCACCCACCCCACGGTGGCCGAGCTGGCGTCCCTACTGGACGCGCGCCAGGCGGCCGGCGCGGCGGCCGGTGCCGGGACCGGCGACCCGGCCTGCGGCGGCGCGGCGATGCTGCACCGGCTGGCCGGGCCGTCGACGCCGGCCTTGACGGTCGTCTGCGTGCCGTACGGCGGCGGGTCCGCCGCCGCGTACCAGCCGCTGGCCACCGAGCTGGCGCGGACCATGCCCCGGGCGGCGGTGCTCGCCGTCGAGCTGCCCGGCCACGACCCGGCCGCTCCGGACGAGCCGCGCCTGCCGGTGGCGGAGCTCGCCGACCGGCTGGCCGACGAGATCGCGCGCACCGTGGAGGGCCCGATCGCCGTCTACGGGCACTGCGTGGGCACCGCGGTGGCGGTGGCGCTGTCCCGCCGGCTGGTGGCCGACGGCCGGGAGGTGGCCGGCGTGATCCTCGGAGCGAGCTTCCCGACCGCCCGGCTGCCCGGCCGGCTGGCCAGCTTCTTCCACCGCACGTTCGGCACCGACCGGTGGGCGTCCAACCGGCTCTACCGCGACACGCTGCGGGCCATGGGCGGGCTGCTCGACGACATGGACGAGGCGACCACCCGGACGGTCCTGGACAGCCTGCGCCACGACGCGCGGTCCGCCCAGGACTGGTTCACCGGGCAGCTGACCGACCCGCAGCCACGGCTGCGGGTACCGGTCCTGTGCGTGGTCGGTGAACGGGATCGGGCCACCGAGCTGTACCAGGAACGCTACCGGGAGTGGGGGGCGTTCGCCGAGCGGGTCGGGCTGGCCACGATCCCCCGGGCCGGTCACTACTTCCTCAAGCACCAGGCGGGGCGGCTGGCCGAGCTGATCACCGGTGCGCTCGCCGACTGGGCGGCCGGCCGGCTGCCCGAACCGGTCGAGGACGTCGTGGTGGCCGGCGCCCGTGCCAGGTCCGGGCTGCGCTCGTTCTACCTGCTCGCAACCGGCCAGCTGGTGGCCCTGGTCGGCACCGCCCTGACCAACTTCGCGTTGGGGTTCTGGGCGTTCCAGCGCAGCGGGCAGATCGTCGACTACGCACTGGTGACCATGCTGGCGCTGGTGCCGACGGCGTTGCTGGCGCCCCTGGGAGGAGCGGTGGCCGACCGCGTCGACCGACGACGCGTCATGCTCGCCGCCCACCTGGTGTCGGCCGCCGCCGTGACCACCCTGATGGTGCTGCTGGCCACCGACCGGCTCGACCTGCTGAGCGTGAGCCTGCTGGTGGGCCTCACCTCCGTGGTCACCGCCTTCCACCAGCCGGCGTACCTGGCGGCGATCGCCCAGCTGGTGCCCAAGCCGTTCCTGCCGCAGGCCAACGCCCTGGCCCAGATCGGTGTGGGTGCCAGTCAGCTGGTGGCGCCGCTGGCCGGTGGCGCGCTGATCGCGCTGCTGGGGCTGCCGTGGGTGGTGGCGATCAACATCGCCACCTTCGCGGTCGGGATCGCCACGCTGGTGGCGGTACGCCTGCCCGACCGCCTGTTCCGGCGACGGGAGGAGCCGTTCCGCACCGCCCTGGCCGGTGGCTGGCGGTTCATCGTCCGGCGCCGTCCGATGGTGGCGATGGTCGGCTTCTTCATGGTCGTCAACTTCTTCACCGCCCTGATGTGGGTGTCGGTCGCTCCGATGGTGCTGGCGGTCGCCGGACCCGTGGAGCTGGGGGCGGTGACCGCCGCCGGCGGGTTCGGCGCGGTGGCCGGCGGCTTGGCGGTCGTGCCGTGGGGAGGCACCCGGCGCCGGACCCACGGGATGATCGGTTTCGTGGTCGTCGGCGGGCTCGGCACGATCCTGATGGGACTGTTCCCGTCGCTGGTGGCGATCGCGGTCGGCCTGGCGGTACGGCTCGGCGCGACCGCCGTGGTCAACGCCCACTGGCTGGCGCTGCTGCAGGTGAAGGTCGGCCAGGAGCTGCTGGGCCGGGTGCTGGCGATGAACCTCATGCTGGCGCTGACCATGCAGCCACTCGGTTTCATGCTGGCCGCACCGCTGGCGGACGGCGTGTTCGCTCCGCTGATCGAGCCGGGCGGCCCGCTGGCCGGCACGGTCGGGGCCATGGTCGGGACCGGCCCGGGCCGGGGCGTGGCGTTGATGCTCGTCTGCTCCGGTGTGGTGCTCGCGGCCTGGGGGGTGCTCGGCCTGCTCTACCGGCCGCTGCGCCTGCTGGAGGACGAGCTGCCCGACGCGGTGCCCGGGGCGGAGATCGCCGAGGACCTCGACCAGGTGCAGGAGGAGGCGGACCGACGGCTGCTCGGCGCCCCGATCCCGGTCGCGGACGGCGCCCGGACCCGGGCCGGCGCCGACGCCCGCACCGCGGCCGGGGACGGGACCGGCACCGGGGCCGTGGCCGGGGACCGCACCGGCACCGGGGGAGGGGTCGGGGACGGCCGGCCGGTGGACGCCGGCGACGGTCGGAGCGTCCGGGTAGGGTCGGGACCATGACGCAGTTCGATATCGCGGAGGCGGCCGTCCAGGCCGCCTTGGACGCCGGGGCGCGCTACGCCGACGCGCGGGTGATGCACCGCCGCACCGAGAGCATGACCGCGCGCAACGGCGACGTCGAGGAGCTCCGCCAGGAGGAGGACGCCGGTGTGGGCGTGCGCGCCCTGGTCGGCTCCTCCTGGGGCTTCTTCGCCACGCCGGACCTGACCGACGGGGGCGCGCGGGCGGCTGGCCGCCGGGCGGCCGAGATCGCGGCCGCGAGCGCGGCCGTCCCGGGACCGGCCGTCGACCTCATCCCGGTGGCGGTCTCGACCGGCTCGTGGTCCTCACCGTGCGAGGTGGACCCGCTGTCGGTGCCCCTGTCGGACAAGGGAGACCTGCTGGTCCAGGCCACCAAGCTCATGCGCGAGCACGGCGCGGACCACGCCGAGGCGCTCTACCAGATCTGGGACACCGCCAAGTGGTTCGTCTCCAGCGAGGGCCACCGGATCGACCAGCGGATCCGCGAGTGCGGTGCCGGCATCGACGCGCACGCGATCGGCGAGCACGAGACCCAGCGCCGCTCGTACCCCTCCTACCGGGGCCAGTACGTCACCCGCGGCTGGGAGGCGGTGACCGAGCTGGACCTGCTCGAGCACGCACCCCGGATCGCCGAGGAGGCGCGCGCGCTGCTGACCGCCCCGGAGTGCCCGGAGGGCACCACCGACCTGATCCTCGGGTCGGAGCAGCTGGCGCTGCAGATCCACGAGTCGGTGGGACACGCGATCGAGCTGGACCGCATCCTCGGCTGGGAGGCGGCGTTCGCCGGCACCTCCTGGCTGGACCTGTCCCGGCTGGGGGAGCTGCGGTACGGGTCCGAGCTGATGAACATCACCATCGACCCCACCATCCCGGGGGCGCTGGGGTCGTTCGGCTACGACGACGAGGGCACCCCCGCGAGCCGGCGCTACGCCGTGCGCGAGGGCATCTGGGTCGGGGTGCTCGCCGGGCGCGACTCCGCCGCGGTGGCGGGCCTGGACTACGCCGGCGCGGTGCGCTCCGACGGGTGGGCGCGCCTGCCGATGGTGAGGATGACCAACGTGGGCCTGGAGCCCGGACCGCACACCCTGGAGGAGATCATCGCCGCCACCGACGACGGCATCTTCATGGACGTCAACCGCTCCTGGTCCATCGACGACCGGCGGCTGAACTTCCAGTTCGGGTGCGAGATCGCCTGGGAGATCAAGAACGGCCGGCGGGGCCGGATGCTCCGCAACCCGACCTACACCGGCATCGGCCCGGTGTTCTGGAACTCGATGGACATGCTCTCCTCGGAGATCGTGGCCTGGGGCACGCCCAACTGCGGCAAGGGCCAGCCCGGCCAGATCGGCCACACCGGCCACCCGGCCGCACCGGCCCGGTTCCGCAACGTCCGGGTGGGGGTGAAGGGATGACCGCGCAGCTGGACCTCGCCCAGCAGGTCCTCGACCTCGTCCGCACCGTCGGCGGCACGCAGCTGGAGGCCGAGGTGAGCGTGGACCGCACCGTCACCGCGCTGACCCGGTTCGCCAACTCGTTCATCCACCAGAACGTCGCCGACGACACCACCACGGTCCGGTTGGGGGTGCACGCCGAGGGCCGCACCGCCGCCGGCTCGACCACCCTGACCTCCCCCGAGGGCCTGCGCGACCTGGTGACCCGCACGTGCGAGGCGGTGCGGGTCTCGCCGCCCGACCCGGGCTGGCCCGGGCTGGCCCCGCCCGAGCCGCTGCGCGGGCAGGGCGGGTACGACGAGGCCACCGCGGAAGCCTCACCGCAGGAGCGGGCGGCGAGGGTCCGGGCGTTCGTGGACGCCGCCGGCGGGCTGGAGACCGCCGGCTACTGCCGGACCAGCAGCTGGCACGGGGCGTACGCCAACTCCGCCGGCCAGGCCGTGGCGGCCTCCACGACCGACGCCGCCATGGACGCGATCGCGCGCCTCGACGGCAGCGACGGGGTCGCCCGCCAGGCGTCGGTACGCCTGGCGGACCTGGACGGGTCGGTGCTGGGGGCCCGCGCGGCGGCGAAGGCCCGCGCCGGAACCTCCCCCGTCGAGCTGCCGCCGGGCCGGTACGAGGTGGTGCTGGAGCCGTGCGCGGTCGCGGACCTGCTGAGCAACCTCGCGGCCTGGGGTTTCAACGGCAGGCTCCACGCCGAACGGCGGTCGTTCGTCGAGCTCGGCGCCGACCAGTTCGACCCGTCGGTGACCCTGGTCGACGACCCGTTCGCCCCCGACGGTCCGGGGGCCGCCTTCGACGCCGAGGGCACACCCAAGCGGCGGCTGGTCCTGGCGGACGCCGGGACCACCGTCGCGGTGACCCACGACCGGCGCACCGCGGCCATGGCCGGCGGCGGGGCCCGCTCCACCGGGCACGCGCTGCCCGGCGAACGGCCGTTCGGCGCGGTCGCGTGCAACCTGCGCCTGCTGCCGGCGGGCGGGGCGGACACCGGCGGGGCCGGCGAGCCGGACGGGGTCGCGGACCCGTCGGCCGCGGGCCTGGTCGGCCGCGTGGAGCGTGGGCTGCTCGTCACCGACCTGTGGTACACCCGGGTGCTCGACCCGAAGACGCTGGTCATGACCGGGCTGACCCGCAACGGGGTGTGGCTGATCGAGGACGGCAAGGTGACGACGCCGGTGCAGAACCTCCGCTTCACCCAGTCGTACCCGCAGGCCCTGGGTCCGGGCGCGGTCAAGGGCGTCGGCCCGGTCGCGTCGCTGCAGCCGTCGGGCTGGGGCGTCCTCTGGTGGAGCGCACCGGCGCTGCACCTGGCGTCGTGGAACTTCACCGGCGGCGCCTCCGGCTGATCGTGAGGTCCCGCGGTCCGTGGCGGAACCCCACCCGTCCGGACCGGGGATCCGACCGGTCCGGACCGCGGGACCCCCACCCGACACACGACGGTGACCCGGCCGATCGCACCACGGCGTCGCGGCGTAAGGTCACCTGCGAACCCGGACCACGTCCCCCCAGGTCCGGGCGACCGCAAGGAGTACGACGATGACGACGACGCCGACGGTCGCGAGGAAGGCCCGCGCCGCCATCTCAGAGAAGACCCTGCGGAACGACCGGTGGTGGCTGGTCCCGGCCCTGACCGTTGCCGGGCTCAGCGCCTGGCTGATCTACGGCCTCGTCCGGGTGTTCTGGCAGGACCACTACTGGGTGGCCGAGCACCACTACCTGACCCCCTTCTACTCCCCCTGCATCTCCACCGGCTGCATCCCGGAATCAGCGCACTTCGGGCGGTTCCTGCCCGACCACCCGCTGGTTCCGTACGCCGCGCTGAGC
>VSBZ01000178.1:0-6932 GCA_047459215.1 Micromonosporaceae bacterium
GCGCGGGTGCCCAGCTTGACCTTGAGCCGGTGGATCCGCACGCCCGGCGCGGGTGCCCGCGGATCGGCCCCGGCGGGCGCCAGCGGCGAGTCGGCAGCGTACCGGGGGACCAGGAACGGCGCGAGCGTGCGGCTGCCGGGCGGCGCGCCCTCGGGACGGGCCAGCGCGACGGCCACCGGCGCGTCGACCGCCGAGCAGAACCACTTGTCCCCGGACAGCAGCCACGCCCCGTCGCCGCGGGGGCGGGCGGTGGTGGCGGCGCCCGAGAGGTCGGAGCCACCGGTCGACTCGGTCATCCACTGGCCGCTGGTGATGGCGGTGTCCGGGTCGGTGGAGATCAGCCGGGGCAGCCAGGCGTCGCGTATCGAGGCGTCCACCTCCGGGTGGCACAGCAGGGCCGCGGCGCCGTCGGACATCGCCACCGGGCAGGAGAACGTCGCCGACTCCGGGCCGTACACGTGCAGCAGCGCGTGGTGGACCACCCGGGTCGCCGGTCCCCACTGCGCCCGTGCCCCGCTCAGGTAGGGCAGGGCCACGAGGGCGTGGCGGGCGGCGGCCCGGCGATGGATCTCCCATCCGGCGGGTGTCTCGACCCGGTCGACGCGGGCCCCCCAGGCGTCGTAGCGCACCAGTCGGGGCGGGTTGGCCTCGGCCTGGTGGTGGGCCTCGCGCAGCGGGCCGGTGACGTCGGCGGCCAGGGCGGCCAACCGGCTGGCCGCGGCCCGGTCCTCGCCTCCGAGGTGTCGGCGCAGCCAGGAACGCAGCAGCGGGTCGCCGGTGTACGGGTCAGCCGGTGGCGGCATCGGTTGGACGAATCTGGGCATCACCACTCCCGGAGGGCCGCGGTGTCGTCGTCGACGCTACCGGTCGACGGGCGTGGGCGTGGCCGCGCGCGGGTCGGTCGGGTGGGGTCGACGTGGCGGGGTCGGCCGGGCTCGTCGATGCGCAACCGGGCCAGCTCCCGCGTGATCGCCGCCACGATCCGGTCGGTGGCGCGGCGGGCGTGACCGGGCACGCCGGCGCGCAGGTCGTCGAGGTCGACCGGGGCGCCGAAGTGGACGCGGATCACCGGCCGCCGCCGGATGGTGCGCGGCAGGGCGCGCAGGAGGCCGCGGGGGGCGCTGTAGGGGACGACCTCGTGGCTGCCCCACTGGGCGACGGGCACGACGGGGGTGTTGGTCGCCAGGGCCAGGTGCGCCACGCCGGTCCTGCCCCGCTCCGGCCACAGGTGCGGGTCGAGGCCGATGCGCCCTTCCGGGTAGACCAGCACGACGGAGCCGGCGGCCAGCGCCCGGGCCGCCTCGGGCAGTGCCCGTACGACCTCGGCGGTGCCGCGGTGCACGGCGATGTGGCCCCAGTGCCGCATCACCGGGCCGAGCAGCCGGGTGCGGAACAGCCCAGCGGTGGCGAGGAACCTGGGTGCGATGCGCCGGGTCCGGCAGGCGGCGGCCAGGGCGATCGGGTCGAACGGGCTGAGATGGTTGGCGGCCAGGATCAACGGCCCGGCACGCAGTGCCGCCGGTACGTCGCCGGTGACCCGCAACCGGGCGACGGCGGCGACGACGACGCGAGCGGCGACCAGCGCCGCCCGCCACGCCAGCGGAGGGCGCCACCGACGGTCCGACGAGGCCACCGGTGGATCCTCGCACGTGCCCGGCCGGGCGCCGGCGGCGCCGGCAGGCTCAGCTCACCTGCTGCAGCTCGGCCAGCCGCGCCTCGACCTCGGCCAGCTGCGCCCGCAGCTGCTCGACCTGACGCTCGGCCTCGGCGCGCTCGGCGGCGACGAGCTGGTCGACCACCTTCCGCACGCCGGGCACGTCGAGCATGCCCACCATCGCCAACGCCGCGGACGGCTTGACCGGCTGGGGCCGGGCGAGGGCCTTGCTGCCCTGGTGGACCGCGACGCTCCACTGGCCCTCCTGGTAGGTCAGGGTCACGGTCAGCGACGCGGGCACCTTCGCCTTGCCGGCACGGGCGGGTCCACGGCTCGTCGACGCCTCGCCCGCCCGGCCGCCGCGCCGGCCGGCCCGCTCCGCCTGGCCGGCGGCGCCCGACGCGCCGCGCCGGGCGCCGCCGGCATGGTCGGTCGAGGCGGTCGTCGCCGGCGTGGACGTCCGGCCCGGCTGGGCCGCGGGCGGCACGGACATACCCTCCGGCGAGGACGGTGCCGGCGACGGCGCGGTCCCGGTGGTGGTTGCGGTGGGCACGGTGACCTCCTTGCGTGGTCTGGGTGCGGTGGAGGGGCGCAGCCGGTCAGCGCTGTTGCGTTCCGGCAGCTTCAGGTCGGCGGGGGCGAAGGGCAGCTCGTCGTTGCCGAAGCGGACGACGATCCACTCCGGAGAGAGCTCCGGGTCGGTCAGCCGCACGACCTGGCCGGTCTGACCGGCCATCTGGCCGGCGCTCTCGGTGAAGACCACCTTGGGGCGTCGACCCGACGCCAGGGTATCCCGGATCCGTTCGAGGTCCGACAGGGACAGTCCGGTGGCGGCGGTGCGGGCCATCACATCCTCCGTACATCCGTATGATCCGCCTTCCTATCAGGCGGTGCCGACAAAGTCGACCCGGCACACCGGGCGGACCACACGTGGCCGGCGAGCGGGGTCGTGCGCGCACCGGTCGCAACCACTAGGTTGCCATTGGACTTGGCAACCAGGAGGTTGCGATAGATGGGCAGGGGGAGGACATGGTGCCGCGGACCGAGGTGATCATCACCCTCACCGCGGTGCCCGGCGGCACCCGGCTGCTGGTGGAGACCGCGTTCGCACACGCCGCCGAGCACGTGGCGCGGGAGGCGTACAAGGAGAACAGCGAGGGGTGGGACACCGAGCTGGCGGACCTGGTCGCCTACCTCGACGGCCGCCTCAGTCGCGCGGCCGCCGGCACGGCAGGCGCCGAGGGAGGCGTCGACGGTGGCGGGTCCGCCTGACGGCTCCGTACCGATGCGGAACCCAGCGGGCAGCGTACCGGTGCAGGACCCACTGGGCGGCCCGGTACCGGCGCCGGACCCGCCGGACGACCCGGTGCCGGGGACGGGCCCGCCGGACCTCGAAGCACGCGCGGTCGCGGTGTTCGCGGCCCTGGTCGACCCCACCCGTCGCGCGGTGCTCAACGAGCTGGCCCGGCACGGCCCGGCCACGGTCTCCGAGCTCGCCCGGCGGCTGCCCGTCACCCGCCAGGCCGTCGCCAAGCACCTGGAGCAGCTGGTGGAGGCCGGACTCGTGCGGGTGGGCAGGGCGTCGGGCCGGGCCCGTCCGTACCGGTTGGACCCCGCACCGGTCCGGGTGGCGCTGGTGTGGCTGTCCGCGCTCGCCACCGACTGGGACGACCGCCTGGCGGACCTCGCCGACCACCTGGACGCCGCCCGGCCGCGACCGCCGCAACCGGCGTCACCGGTCCGGGACGGCTGACCGTCCCACCGGATCCCCCGGGCGCCGCGGCGCTCACAGGCAAGCCGGGCGGCGCTCACGGGCAGGCCGGGGCCGACGGCAGGATCTCCCCATGGGCAGCTACGAGATCCGCCCCGTCGGACACGTCGAGTCGCCCCTGACCGACCGTGCCACCGCGCCGAAGCAGGGGTGCGACGGGGCGCCACCGGCGTGGCTGGTGTTCCGTCCCGAAGTGGCCGACGCCGCACGCGACCTCGCCGTCGGCGACGACCTGTGGGTGCTCACCTGGCTCCACCGGGCCGACCGCACCGTGCTCCGGGTGCACCCGCGTGGCGACCCACGCCGCCCGCTGACCGGGGTGTTCAGCACCCGCTCGCCGGACCGGCCGAACCCGGTGGGGCTGCACCGGGTACAGGTCACCGCCGTCGACGGGCTACGGGTACGGGTCAGCGCCCTCGAGGCCGTCGACGGCACGCCGGTCGTCGACGTCAAGCCGGTGCTCGACGGAGGGCGTTGAGGATGACACCGGGCGGGCGCCGGTGCCGCGGCACCGGCGCCCGCCCGGTCCGGCCACGCCGGACGGGTACCGGCCGACGCGGGTGGCGACGCGGGGTCACCCGGCGCGCCGGCCGCTCGACCCGGGGTACGGGCGCCGCGGCCGACCGCTCCGTCACCGCTCCACCAGTGCCGGATGGTCCGGGTCGTCGATGCGCACGACGATGTCGGCCAGCTCGGCGGGATGCACCTCGGCCTCGTACCGCTCGTAGGCCGGAAGGGTCCACTGTCGTTCCGGTGCGGTCCGGCGGGCCAGCGCGCCGGGGGACAGCGACAGGTGGACGGTCAGGTCGAACGGCAGCGCCCCACCCAGCAGCAGCGGGCCGCTGACCAGCACGACACCGCGCTCGGGAACGGTCACGTACGCCGACCGGGTGGCCCGGTCGTCCACCGGGTCCCACAGGTCCGGCAGCACCTGGCCGTCGCGCTCCAGCCGGTTCAGCACCTCCCGACGTAACCCGTCCTCGTCGAGCCAGCGCTCGTAGAAGGACTCCGGGTTCTTGCGTCCCCGTTCGAACCGCAGCGACGCCGGCCGCAGGAACCCGGCGGAGCGAACGTGCATCGCCGCCCGTCCCCGTACCCGCAACGGATCGACCAGCGCAGCGGCGAACGGGTCCGGCTCGGCGGCCTCGGGACCGTCGATGGCCACCCGCAGCCGACGTTCCGGCTGCGCGGCGGCTATTCGATCGGCCAGCTCCTCGACAAGCAGGGATGGTGACACCGGACGGACTCGCATCCACATATCGTGCGTCACCGCCCCTCATCGGACGCACCCGGGGGTCGGCCGAACGTCGCCACCGGACCGTCCGATCGGGCATGGCGCATCGTCAACCGGAGGATACGCCCAGAGCTTCGACGAACGTGGACGTGTCGGAGCTGACCCGGTACTCGACGAACCGTCGACCCTCGCGGGTGGTGCGCCCGGTCCGAAGGTCGGGGCTAGCACCCGCCGGGCTCTGCCGGCCGCTGCGGCCGCGCCGGCGGCAGCGCGGCGAGAAGCTCCTCCAGCGCGGCCGCGACCGCCTCCGGTGCGGAGACCGTCCCCAGGTGGTGGCTGGACAGCTCGACCACGGGCATGCCCTGCCGCCGGGCGCGGTCGGCGTCGTCCCGGTACGCCTCGCTGAGCAGCAGGTACCCGGCGGGTCCCCGCCAGTGCGCGGCCGGCATCGGCTCATGGAAGTACGCCAGCGGCAGCGACGGCACCTCGGCGGTGAACGCGTCACGCACCCGCGCGTCGGCGAGCAGCTCCGCGAGGGTGTCGGCGGGGAACCAGCGGTGCCACGGTGGCAGCCGGCCACCGTCGGCCAGCTGCTGCAGCCGCCGGGTCAGCTGCGCCGGTGTGGTCTGCCACCAGCTGCGTCCGGGGTGGGGGAGGCCGGCGTCGACGAACAGTACCGCGCGCACCGGCTGCGGCGAGCCCGCGGCGATCGCGGGCAGCAGCGGACCGGCACCGCTGTGGCCGACCAGCACGACGTCCCCGGTGAGCGGGGCGGCCGCCTCGGCGACCCGGCGCACGATCGCCGGCACGTACGGGCCGGGACCGGCCACGGCGCCGCGGAGGTCGGCCACGACGGTCCGCCGCCCGGCGGCGGTGAACCGGTCGGCGACCGCCCGCCACGTCAGCGGCCCGACCAGCGGGCTGTGCACGAACACCAGCGTCGGATCCGTCACGCCCGGCGATTCTCTTCCCCGGGGGTGGGGGCGCTCCTCCGTCCCCCCGGGGGACGTGCGTCGGTCCCCGGGGCTTGACAGGCAAGTGGTTACTTGCCTAATGTCGCGCGGTGAGTGACGTGTTCAAGGCGCTCGCGGATCCCACCCGGCGAGCGATTCTCGACGAGCTGGTCGAGCGCGACGGTCAGACGCTGTTCGAGATCTGCTCCCGGCTGGCGGTCAAGCACGGGCTCACCTCGTCCCGGCAGGCCATCTCGCAGCACCTGGAGGTGCTGGAGGCGGCAGGTCTGGTGAACACGGCACGACGAGGCAGGTACAAGTTCCACCACATAGACACCAGGCCGCTGCGCGAGATCGTACGGCGGTGGCCCATACCGGATGGAGATTGACCGCATGAGGATCTACCTGACCAGCGTCTTCGTCGACGACCAGGAAAGAGCGCTGGCCTTCTACACCGACGTGCTGGGCTTCGTGAAGAAGCACGACATTCCGATGGGGGAGCACCGCTGGCTGACCGTCGTGTCGCCGGAGAACCCTGACGGGCCGGAGCTGGTGCTGGAGCCCGCGGGCCATCCGGCGGTGGGTCCGTACCGGCAGGCCCTGCGCGAGGACGGCATCCCGGTCGCCTCGTTCGCCGTCGACGACGTCAACGCCGAGTACGCCCGCCTGCGCGGGCACGGCGTCACCTTCACCCAGGAGCCGCTGGACATGAACGGTGTGACCACCGCCGTCCTCGACGACACCTGCGGCAACCTCATCCAGATCGCCAGCGCGCCGGGCATCTGAGCAGGCCGGCTCGTGGCCGGCGCTGGGGTGGAGCACGTCGGTCGTCCGACCAGCACGCCGTCCACGCCGTCCCGGACCGTCAGTGGATGGCGGGTCATCCGGCCACCCGCTGACGGTCGCCCGGGCGGCGCCAAGATCAACTCTGGGGTGCAGGGGAGAGGGGGAGAGGCGACAAGCCGTACCTCTTCCGAAGCCGTGCCTCTTCCGGCACGTCGTGCTCCGACCGCAATGCTCTGACCGCAATGGTCTGTCCCAGCAGGAGCTCATGCGCCGCCACGCGCCGGAGCTCAGCCGGTGACCGAGAACCCACCTGGTGATCGACGAGGGTCCCCGATGCGCCGCCGACTGCGCTAGGCTCCGCGTAACACCGTGGACTCGACGGGGAGGACGACTGTGACAGGTCAGGAGGCGGAGGCACGAGCGGCGGGTCAGCAGGGCGCACCGGCCTTCGACACGACGGTGCCGCATCCCGCCCGGCGGTACAACTACTGGCTGGGCGGCAAGGACCACTTCTAAGCCGACCGCAAGCCCGGC
>VSBZ01000179.1:0-6823 GCA_047459215.1 Micromonosporaceae bacterium
GGGCGACGGACGGGCGGGGCAGCGCGTTGGGGACCCCCGGGACCCCCCCGACGGCGCCGGCCAGGGCCATCTCCAGCACCACGTCGTCGGAGCCGACGAACAGGTCCAGGCCCGGCACGCGTTCGGCGATCTCGTACGCCCGGCGGACGTCGCCGCTGAACTCCTTGACCGCCACGATGAGCCCCTCCCCGTGCAGCCGCTCCAGCAGGCCCGGGGTGAGGTCCACCTTGGTGTCGACCGGGTTGTTGTAGGCCATGACCGGCAGGCCGACGGCGGCGACCGCCCGGAAGTGCGCGACCACCGCGTCCCGGTCGGCCCGGTAGCCGGTGGGGGGTAGCAGCATCACCGCCGGGCACCCGGCCTCGGCGGCGTGCTGGGCCCACCGGGCCGCCTCGCGGGAGCCGTACGCCGAGACGCCGGGCACCACCGCGAAGCCGGGCGGTGCGGCGGCGACGGCGGTCTCCACCACCGCGGCGCGTTCGGCCGCATCGAGGGCCTGGTACTCGCCGAGGGACCCGTTGGGCACCACCCCGTCACAGCCGCTGTCGGCCAGCCAGCGCACGTGCTCGGCGTAGCGGTCCAGGTCGACGGACAGGTCCTCGCGGTACGGAAGTGCGGTCGCGACCAGCAGGCCACGAAGCTCCATTCCTGCACAGTAGTGGCCCCCCGGCCGCCTCACCAGCTGGCGCGGCGTGCTGGGGCCGCGGCCGCCGCGGTGCCCCGTCGCGGGCCCGGGGAGCCGGGAATGCCGGCTTGATGCCGGCGGTGTGCACGGTCGGCAACTGCCCGCCGAATATTGTTACCGAAAAGTAATCAACTACGAAGCGTCGCGAGTGGCGAGTGCGCGCCGGTCGGTTTGCATGGGTTTGGTCGTGCTATGCGCCCGCCACTCTCGACTCATGTCACTCTCCGTAGTCTACGGTCGGCCGGGTCAAGCTACTGCTGAGTAGCACGAGGTCTTGTGGGACGGATCACGTCGGGCAAGCATCATCTCGCCGGGAGGTACGCCCGGCACCCACACACCCTCGATCCGACCACGCCGCCAGTGGGGCGGTGGGCCGTACACCCCCGGAAGGGAGGAGTCTGTGAGGAATCCGGACGGCAGCCTGGTGCTCGGGCGCACCAGGTGGCGCCGGTTCGCGCTGGCCGTGGTGCCGGCCGCGGCCGCCGTGGGTGCGCTGATGTTCGGGGTCATGGCAGGCGCGTTCCCGTCGCAGTTCACCGTCTCCGGTCTGCAGTTCAAGGTCTCCGCCGACCGACTGGAGGGGACCGGTTTCAGCCAGTTCCCCGGCTGGGACACCACCGCCGACGGCACGAACCTGCCGGTGGCGCGCTCGGTCATCGACCACGCCGAGCTGAGCGGCCTGTGCCAGTCGGTGCGGCTGCCGGACATCGCGCTGCTGCTCTTCCCCGGAAAGGACGCTCTCGTCCTGCGCATCGAGGCCGGTAACGGAAGCACCCCGGCGGAGGCCGATAACCTGGTCATCGGCCTGACCGAGCTGAGCGGTAACGCCGTGTTCGGCAACATCCAGATCGGTAACGACGCCGGCGAACTCAGCGGCGTCCCGCTGCTCGCCGGCCAGCCCGGTCAGCGCGCCGACACCATCGCCATCGACGACCTGCGCCAGCTCTCGTACTCGACCACCGCCGGGTCGTTCAGGCTGCCCGGCCTAAGCCTGAAGGTGATCGCCAGCACGCCGAGCGAACCCGACGGCGAGTGCTTCTGACCTAGGTGCGGCCCGCGGGGACGCGCTCCCCGCGGGCCTTCCACCGCCCGCGTACAAGAGAGGGGTGCAGGTGACCCGCGTCTTCCGCACGGTGTGGCGTGGGCTCCGCCGCGGTCGGCGGCGGTTCAAGCGGTGGCGGCGCGGTCGTCCCTTCTGGGGCGGCCTGCTGCTCATGCTCGGCGGTGCACAGCTGTGGCTGAGCACCTCGCTCAACCCGCTCAACTTCGAGATCCACTTCGGGCCGCAGGGGTTCCTGGCCATCCTGCTGCCGGTGCTGCTGGTGCTGTGCGGCCTGCTGGTCTGGATCACTCCCCAGTACCGGTACTTCTACGGGATCATCGGGCTGCTCACCGCGATCTACTCGCTGCTGGGCCTCAACCTCGGCGGCTGGTTCCTCGGCATGCTGCTCGGAGTCATCGGCGGCTCGCTGGTGGTCGCCTGGGCCCCGATAACGCCACCGGCGCCCGCCCCGACCCCACCGGAGCCCGCCGGCGACGAGACCGGGCCCGCCGAACCGGACGCCCCGACGCTGGCCGACGAGCTCCTGGGGCCGGAGCCGGAGCAGCCGACCGTTCCGCACCAGGCCGGCCCGCTCCCCGACCAGGCCGGCCCGCTCACGGACCAGACGCCGGGTCCCGACCAGATCTCGCCAGTGCAGGCCCCGCGCCAACCGCCGCGCACGTTCCTGGTGGTCGCGCTCCCCGTGCTCCTGACCGGCGCCACCGCCATCCCCGTGCTCACCGCGGCGCAGGAGGCGGGCTGCGACCCGCAGGCGGAGACCCTCGCCGTGACCGCCACCGCCACTCCCGAGCCCGCCGCTGACGACGGGGACGGCGACGACGGAACGCTGCTCGACCGGGTCGTCGACTTCCTGTTCGGGTGGCTGCAGGACGACGGTTCCGGTGACAGCTCCGACGAGAGCGTCACCGCGCAGGCCACAACGGAGCCGTCGCCCGGGCCGACGCCGCCCGAGGAGCCGTGCCCCGAACCGGCGCCGCCGCCCACCGCCGCCCCGTCCCCGGAGCCGGAGCCCGAGCCCAGCGACGCGCCGTCGCCGGAACCGACCGACGCCCCCACGGACGGCCCCACCGACGGACCGCCCACCTCGGACGGTCCCAGCCCCAGCCCGGAACCGAGCCTGACCCCGCCTCCGGAGGTGCCGGTCCCCCCGGGCCACCCACTGGTCTCCTCGGACCCGTCCCTGGTCACCGCCGACCGGCTCAACCTGGACGGCTTCGTGTTCGAGGGGATCGCCGAGCTGCCGACCGCGGAAGGGTCGGTCGTCGCTCTCAAGTTCCGGTTCGACCGCGCCGTCAACCGGAACTTCACGATGGTCACCAACCGGCGCTCCGACCCGGTGACCATCACCGCCGACACGCTCACCCTCAGCGGCGACGTCGAGTACTACGCCAGCCGGTTCACCGGCCGCGCGCTCGGCCTCATCCCCATAACGCTGGACGCGCAGGACCCCGGCCTGCTGGAGCAGCTGCTGCAGCTCATAGACCTGCCGTTGCCCATCTTCTTCACCGACGTCGAGCAGGAGCTGGTCTTCGCCGACGGCGCGACTCTGACCGCCTCCGGCTTCCGCCAGGCCTGATCGCTACGGAGTGGGCGCACGACCCGCATGACCAGGCCCCTGTCGCCTCCGGCTGGGGTGAACCGGCAGACCTGCGCTACTACGAACGCCGCGGGCTCCTCCCCCGAACCCGCCCGCGGCCCAGGCGGCCACCGCCGCTACCCGCCGGAGGCTCTCATCCGGCTGCGGGCGATCCGGGCGGCCCAACGCCTCGGCTTCACGCTCGACGAGATCGCCGCGATGCTCGCCGATCCGGCGCGACCGTCCGATACCGTCCAGGCGCGGGCCAGGGCCAAGCTCGCCGGGACGGACCGCCGCATCGCCGAGCCGGCCGCGGCCCGAAGCGCACCGGCCCAGGTGGTGAACTCGGGTTGCGAAAGCCTCACGGAGTGCACCTGCCCCGACGCCGTGAGGGAGTTCGTCGGTGCACCGCGACGCAGCTAGCGACCGGGTGCGGCGGCACCGGCGGAGACCGTGCCGGGGTCTTGAGGTCGGTACCCGTGTCCGCGCCGATCTCAGGTCTTGGGCGCCGGGTTGATCCGGCGGCTTGCGAGTACCGCAGCCTGCCCAGCGCCTCGACCGCCGTCGACACGATCATGACCGCTGCGCACGATCATCGTGTACGGGTCGCCAAGCAGCGACATCAGCACCAGGCGATGTGGCGGGCCTTTCGTGTACGGCTCCCCGAGCGCCGGCACACCCGTCGGCGACGACCGCTGGCTGCCGGTCAGTGCTCACAAGAACGCCACGACTCCGACTATCCCGAGCACTGCACCAACAACCGCTATGGGCACCGAGACGATGAGTTGAGTCAGTCGATAGCAGCGGGCGAACGTCTTCGAGTCTGGCGCGGGCAAGACGCGCAACGGGCCTCGATACATGATCGACGTCACTCGGATGCTTCGCTTGGCTTGACGTTCCGCGTATCCTCGCCAGTTCGTCATGACTGCGAGAGCCCACAGCGACGTCGCCAAGCCCACCACCATCATGACGATCGGCACTTGCATCCTCGCCCCTCGTCGGCCGGGACGGTGCCGGGGTACTTGAGGCCCGCGCCGGTGTTGAGCACCACCACGTCCTCGTCCTCGCCGATCCAGCCGGAGGCTCGCAGGTGCCGGACCGCGGTCAGGCACGCCGCCCCCTCCGGGCACAGCATCAGCCCTTCCGCCGCCCCGAACTCGCGCAGGTCGGCCAGCATCTCCCGGTCGTCGACCGCGACCGCGGTACCGCCGCTGTCGCGCAGCGCGGCCAGGATCAGCTCGTCCCCGATCGGCGCCGGCACGGTGATGCCGAAAGCCACCGACGCGGCCGCGTCCGGCCACGGCTCGGCGCGCGGGGCGCCGGCCTCAAAGGCCCGCACGATCGGCGCGCAGCTGCTCGCCTGCACCGCCACCAGCCGCGGCAGGCGGTCCTCGATCCACCCGAGCGCCCGCAGCTCGGAGAGTGCCTTGTGGATGCCGATCAAGCCGACCCCGCCCCCGGTCGGGTAGACGATCACGTCGGGCACCCGCCACCCGGACTGCTCGACGATCTCGTACCCCATGGTCTTCTTGCCCTCCAGCCGGTACGGCTCCTTCAGGGTCGAGACGTCGAAGACGCCGCCCCCGCCGGCCGCGACCAGGTCGGCGATGAGCCGGCCGGCGTCGCTGATCAGCCCGTCGACCAGGTGCAGCTCGGCCCCGGCGGCCAGGCACTCCTGCCGGGTGATGGCCGGCGCGCTGGTCGGCATGGCGATGGTGGCCCGGATGCCGGCGCGCGCCGCGTACGCCGCCCACGCCGCGCCGGCGTTGCCGTTCGTGGGCATCGCCACGTGCCGGATCCCCAGTTCGCGCGCCCGGGACACGCCGACCGCCGCGCCGCGGGCCTTGAACGAGCCGCTGGGCACGAGCCCCTCGTCCTTGACCCGCAGCCGGGGCACGCCGATGGCGGCGCCGTAGCGCGGGGCGGGGATCAGCGGCGTCCACCCCTCGCCGAGCGTGGTGACGTGGGCGGGGTCGGCCACCGGCAGCAGCTCTCGGTAGCGCCACAGGTCGGCGGGGCGGCCGGCGAGCCGCGCCGGGTCCAGCGCCCGGCCGATCGCGGTCAGGTCGTAGCGGGCCAGAAGGGGGGATCCGCAGCCGCACAGGTTCTGCGGCCGGTCGGCGTCGTACCGCGCGCCGCAGCGGGGACAGTCCAGGTGTGTGAGGTACACCCCGACAGTGTGCGCGACCCGGTCCCGGACCGTCCGCCCGGACCCTTCCCGAGCGGCTCGCGGTGCGACGTTGACCCCGGGGTTCTCCAGCTTCCGGCTGCTACCCGCGCAGCGGTCCCGACGACCGCCCGGCACGGCTCGGTCGCGCGGGCGCCTCAACCGGACACCCGACGCGCCGCGCGGCCCTGGTGCAGGAACCGCGCCCGGCCGTCGGCGTCGGCGCCGACGAAGGCCACCGTGGCGTGCTGACCGCCGACCGGTTCCGCGGACACGAACGCGTCGCCGTCCAGCCGGACGATCTCGTACCGCTCGGCCGGCATTCCGAACCGGGCCGCCACCTCCCGCGGCGTCGTGGTCAGCCACAGGCGACCGTCCTCGTCGGACACGTCGTACCGGAACATCCGGTTCTCGTACCGGCCGGTGTAGCGGCGGGTGTCGGCCACGGGCACCGGCTCGCCCGGCGGCGCCACCGGCGGCGGCATCCGCACCCCGGCCAGGTCCCGCAGCACCCGCCCGACAATCGACCGGTACAGCGGCACCGCCGAACCGGTGTTGGCCAGCAGCGCCACCGCGACGCCGGCCGCGGGGACGCACCGCAGGTAGGCGCACTGGCCCACCGTGTCGCCGTCGTGGGCGAGCACCGTGCCGCCGTCCCAGTGGTGGATCTGCCACCCCAGGCCCTGCGCGCCGGGCGTGCCACCCCGGTACGGCAGCGGGACGTACGGCGTCCGCATCGCCGTCGCGGACGCGGCCGACAGCACCCGCGCGCCGTTGCCGGCCACCCCGCCGCCGAGGTGCATCCGTGCGAACCGCACCAGGTCGCCCGCGCTCGTCGCCAGCATGGCGCCGGCCGGCGCGCCCCACGCCATCAACCCCCACACCGGCGCCGGCTCCGGGTCGGGCCGAGATGCCCGACCGCGACCCGGTGCAGGATCGCCTCGTACGCGTCGGTGGCGGCGTGGCGCAGCTCGAGCGGCGCGAACAGGTGGTCGCGCAACGCCGCGGCGTACGGCTGGTCCCGCAGCACCTCGACCAGCCGCCCGAGCACCACGTATCCGCTGTTGGAGTACGAGTACAGGTCTCCGGGCGGGAACAGCTGCGGCACGTCGGTGAGGCCGTCAACGTACCGCGCGATGGCCTCGTCGCCGCGTCCGGTGTCCCGCAGGACGTCGTCCTCGAACCCGGCGGTGTGGGTCAGCAGGTGCCGCACCGTGATCCGGGCGCTCCCCTGCTCGTCCGCGACCCGGAACTGCGGCAGGTACCGCCGCACCGGCGCGTCCGGGTCGAGCCGACCCTCGTCGACCAGTTGCATGACCCGGCTGGCGGTCC
>VSBZ01000180.1:0-6760 GCA_047459215.1 Micromonosporaceae bacterium
AGCGGGCGGCCGACGCCGCCGGGTGGGGAACCCGTTTGGCCGACGGCCACGGCCGCGGCGTGGGCCTGGCCCGGTACAAGGGCGCCGGAGCCTACTGCGCGGTCGTCGCCCACGTCGAGGCCACCGACCGGGTACGGGTCCACCGGCTCACCGTCGCCGTCGACGTCGGGCAGATCGTCAACCCGGACGGGGTGCGCAACCAGATGGAGGGCGGCGCCGTGCAGGCAACGAGCTGGACGCTCACCGAGCGGGTCCGGTTCGACCGGCGCCGCCTGACCAGCGGCGACTGGGAGTCGTACCCGATCCTGCGGTTCGGCCAGACGCCCGCCGTCGACGTGCACCTCATCGACCGGCCGGACGCGCCGCCGGTGGGCGCCGGCGAGGCGGCGGCCGGCCCGACCGCCGCGGCGATCGGCAACGCGGTCGCGGCCGCGCTCGGGGTCCGGGTGCGGCACCTGCCCATCACCACCGACGCCGTGGTCGCGGCGATCGAGGCCACCGACACCTGAGCCCGTGACGCACGGGACGGACGCAGAGGAGACGGACATGTCCGAGACGGAGATGCCCCGGCCGTACATCAGCTACGTGCCGCTGGAGCGGATGGACGAGCGGATGCGCGAGGAGATGCTCCGGTGCGCCCGGGAGGGCACGCCCCGCCCGGAGAGCTCGGCGGTGCGGGCGCACGCACCCAACGCCTTCTGGGCCTTCGCCGACTCGTGGAAGGCGATCTTCCACAACGGAGTGTGCGACCACGCCATCAAGGACCTGTGCCGGGTGTACATCTCCCGGTCGGTGCGGTGCGAGTTCTGCGGCAACCAGCGTTCGGAGAAGGCCCGGGCGGCGGGGGTCGAGGAGGCGCAGTACGACGAGCTGCTCAACTTCGAGTCCTCCGACCGTTACGACGAACGGCAGAAGGCCGCCCTCGCGTACGCGCGGGCGATCGCGTGGGGCGAGGAGGATCTGGACGGGCTGTGGAAGCGGCTCCACGCCCACTTCTCCGAGCCGGAGCTGGTGGAGCTGGGGTGCTTCATCGCGCTGACGTTCGGGCAGCAGAGCTGGATCCGACTGCTCGGTATCGACCACCACCAGTACATGGCCGGCACGTCGGCGTCCCTGGCGCCCGGCTTCCGGACGCCGGAGGAGATGGCACGCACCAAGGCGAGCCCGGACTACTGGGCCGCCCGGCCGGCCTGAGCGCCCGGCTCGGCCGGCGACGCTGCTCGCCGGCCGAGCCTCGCCCGAGCCCGCTGCCGGCCGCCGGTCCCGCCGTCCGTGGCAGGTTCGCCGACCGCCGGTCCCGGTCAGCCGTCGGTGGCGGCGAGCCCGTCGTCGACCTCGACGTTCTCCGGCTTGAGCACCAGGCCGGAGGCCGCGGCCTGCTGGTCGAGCAGGATCGCGAAGTCCTCGTTGACGCGTCCGCTGCTGACCGTGGCCTGGATCATCTGGGCGGTCACGGCGGCGACCGGCATCGGCACCCCGAGCTCGCGTGCGGCCGCGAGCCCCAGGTCGAAGTCCTTGCGCAGCAGGACCGGGGTGAAGGTCGGCGTGTAGTCGAGGTTGACGAACGCCGGTGACTTGTAGCGGGTGAAGACCGACCCCATCACGCTGTTGTTGAGAAACTCCAGGAAGGCGGCGCGGGACACGCCGCCCTTCTCCGCGAGCACGGTGACCTCCGCCAGCGACTGCGTCACCACACCCAGCATCAGGTTGTGGCAGATCTTCACCAGTCGGGCGGCCTCACCGTCGCCGACGTAGGTGACGGACGGGCCGATGCGGCGCAGCAGCGGCACCACCCGCTGGAACGCCGGCTCGGGCCCGGACACCACGAAGCTGAGCCGGCCGGCGTCGACCACCTTGCCGTTGCCACTCACCGGTGCGGCCAGGAAGGCGACGCCGCGTTGCGCGCAGACCTGGCGGATGCGCGCCGACGAGTCGGTGGAGACGGTCGAGCAGTCGACGACCACACCCGGTGCCCGTGCGGGGTCGGCCAGCAGCCCACCCTCGCCGAGCAGCACCTGCTCCAGGTCCGGAGGCGTGGCCACCATGGTGAAGACCACGTCGTGCCCGCGTAGGTCGGCGATGGAGTCGACCACCGTCACGCCGTGCGCGGCCAGCGGCTCGGCCTTGGATCTGGTGCGGTTCCACGCGCTCAGCGCGACCCCGGACCGGGCCAGCCGGCGGGCCATCGCGAACCCCATCCGCCCGGTCCCGATCCAGCCCACCGTGAGTCCGGTCAGGTCAGTGCTGTGGTCGGTCATCAACTCCACCCTGTGCAATCGTTTGTATCAACCTAGGTGACGGGTTCGGCAGCGTCAAGCCGCGGCGGTGGCGTGGCGCTCCCACACCGGCGGCGCCGCTCCCGGTGGCGCGGGCCGCCCCGCGCGGAGCGACCGCGGTGTGCTCGCCAGGCCCAGGCCCCTGGCCCCGCCCCGTGGCCGACCGACCGGTCCACGGTCGGCAACCGGCTCGTGGCCCACCGTCCCCGGCGGCGCGATCAGAGCCTGGCGGCCAGCCAGTCGGCGGTGTAGGGGCGGTGCCACGGGGCCACGTTGGCGCAACCGTGGTTGCCGTTCTCCAGCATGAGCAGCTCGACGTCGCCCCCGGCCTCGGCCCCCAGCCGCTCCGCCTGTTGCCACGGGATCAGACGGTCCTGCCGCCCGAAGACGATCAGCAACGGGGCGGTGATGCGCTCCGCGTGCCCGGACAGCGACAGGGTCGCGGCGATCCGGCGGGCCTCCGCCTCGTCCCGGGCGTGGGACCTGACCTGGAAGGTCCGGGTCGTGAGGCGGGGCAACCCGTCCCAGCACTCGCCGAAGTCGAACGGCCCGGCCAGCGCCACGCACGCCCGCACCCGCTCGCCGAGGGCGGCGGCCACCCGCGGTGCGTAGTAGCCGCCGAGGCTGACACCCCACACGCCGAGGCGGCCGACGTCGACCTCGGGGATGTCGGCGAGTGCGGCCACGAGGGCCTCGGCCGGTGCGCTCCAGTCGCCACGGATGGGCAGGTCGTACTCGGCCTCGCCCTGCCCCGGCCCGTCCACGCTGAAGGTGGCCAGTCCCCGTTCCAGGAAGGTCTCCTCCGTCGAGCGCAGCTCCTCCTTGGTGGAGTCGAGCCCTGGGATCATGAGGACGACCGGGTGCGGCCCGGGGCCGGCGGGTAGGCGGAGCACCCCCACGAGCTTGGCGCCCTCGAACGGCACCTCCACGCGCCGGCCCGGGGGGTTCAGGTGCGGCAAGGCGTCGCGGTAGCAGGCGACCGCCCGCCGGTGCGCCTCCCGCATCTGGTCGAGGTCGTCGACGAACACGAACTTTCCGAAGTGGTAGTAGACCGCCGCCTGGGCCAGGTGCTGCCCGGCCGAGCGCAGCCGCCCCTGGGCCAGCGCATCGCGCCCCAGCGCCTCGTGCTCCTGCGCCACCGCGCACCAGGCCTGGCACCACTGCTCCCACCGGGAGACGGCGCTGGTGATCCGCTGGAAGTCCCACACCGTGACGCCGTTGGTGGTGAAGCGGGGCCCCCAGTGCGCGATCGCCGACGCCACCCGCTCGTCCACCGGAGCCACGACCGCCACCTCCTCAGTCTGTGCAAACGAGTGCAGTCTCGGTCGCGGGCGGCGGGTTGTCAACACCGGCCGGGCCCGTCCCCGTCCGGGGACCAGTCGCACGACACGTCCGGGAACCATGTCGCACGACACACACCGCAACCAACCAATGACGGGCGCAGGGAGCAGGCCAACTAGTATCCGAGGGGTGCGTCCGGGACAGAACCCCACCCTCCGCGACGTCGCCGAGGCGGCCGGCGTCCACGCCGCCACCGCCTCGCGGGCACTCAACCCGAAGACCCGCGGGCTGGTCAACGCCGAGACCGCCCGGCGGGTGCTGCGCGCCGCGGAGGCGCTCGGCTACCGGCCGAACCCGATCGCGCGCAGCCTCAAGACCGCCAAGTCTCACACGATTGGGCTGGTGATCCCGGACCTCACCAACCCCCTGTTCCCCCCGATCGTGCGCGGCATCGAGGACGTCCTCGGACCGGCCGGCTACACCGCGCTGATCGGCAACACCGACAACGACCCGCAACGGGAGGAGGCGCTGGTCGCCTCGCTGCGGTCACGCCACGTGGACGGGCTGATCATCGCCACCGCCCGGCTGGAGCACCCGTTGCTGCGCCACCTGCACGAGCAGCGGGTGCCGATGGTCCTCATCAACCGGCGCACCGCGGAGGTCGACATCGGGTGCGTCATCCCCGACGACGCCGCCGGCATCAGCCAGGCGGTCAAACACCTCGCCGACCTCGGCCACCGGCGGATCGCGCACCTCGCCGGTCCGCAGACCACCTCGACCGGGGTTACCCGCGCCAACGCGTTCCGGACCGCGGTCCGGGAGCACGGGCTGGACGACGACCCGTCCCTGATCGTCACCTGTGACTACTGGAGCGAGCAGGAGGGCGCCCGGGCGCTGCGGCACCTGCTGGACTCCGGCGTCGAGATGACGGCGGTGGTCGCCGGCAACGACCTGGTCGCCCTGGGTTGCTACGACGTCTTCGCCGAACGCGGCATCTCCTGCCCCGACGACGTGAGCGTGGTCGGCTTCAACGGCATGCCGTTCCTGGACAAGCTGCGGCCGCCGCTGACCACCGTGGCGATCCCGCAGTACCAGATCGGCGTGGAGGCGGCCCGCATGCTGCTGGAGCTGTTCGCGGAGCCGGACCGCCCGCCACGGTCGGTGCTGCTGCCCCTCACCCTCGTCGTGCGCGGGTCTACCGCCCCACCGCCGCGCCGGCCGGTCGTCACGGCCGGGCGCAACCGCCGTCGGCGACCGTCGTCCCCGCGTCAGACCGCAGGTTCCCGCGTCCAACGGTAGCCCTGCGCCCGCCTCGACCCGCCGCGCCGGCCGTGGCCGCCGCGCGGCCGTGACCACCACGCCCGCCCGTACCCGCGGTCCGGCCATTGACGGCCGCGGCGGCGCCGTCTAGGCTGCGGGGCGTCTCGCAAACGATTGCGACACAGGAGGGACGATGGGGGACGTCGGCCGGGTCGACCTCGGTCCGGCGGCGGACGCCCGTGGTCTCGTGACCGTCGGCCACCACGACCTCGGCGGACGGGGCGACGGCATGCAGGTCCAGCGCGAGGGCGACGCGCTGTACGTCGGTCACCACGGCCCCAGCGGTGCGGGCACCAGCATCCTGGACGCCTCCGACCCCACCGACCTGCGGCTGGTCGCCCAGTGGCCGGCCCCCGCCGGCAGCCACACGCACAAGGTCCAGGTCGCCGACGGGCTGCTGCTGGTCAACAGCGAGCAGTTCCGGGGCGGCCACCCGTACCGCGCGGGCATGGCCGTCTACGACCTGGCCGACCCGTTCCATCCGCGCCAGATCGGCTGGTTCGACTCCGGCGGGCGGGGCGTGCACCGGATCGTGTGGACCGGCGGCCGGTACGCGTACGTGTCGGCGATCCCCGACGGCTTCGACGACCGCATCTTCGTCGTGGTGGACATGTCCGACCCCACCCACCCGGTCGAGGCGGGCCGGTGGTGGTGGCCGGGCCAGTGGGTCGCCGGCGGCGAGCGGCCGACCTGGCCGGACGGTCGGCGGTACGCCTGCCACCACGGCCTGCTCGACGGGCACCTCGCGTACGTGGGCTACGGCGACGCCAACCTGGTCGTGCTGGACCTGGCCGACCCCGCCCACCCCCGGCACGTGGCCGACCTGCAGTGGTCCCCCGGCGGCGACACGCACACCTGCCTGCCCCTGCCCTCACGCCGGCTGCTGGTGGTCACCGACGAGGCGGTCACCGACCGGTGCGCCGGCGAGGAGCACCTGGTGCGGGTGGTCGACATCGCCGACCCGACAGCACCCAGGGTGGTGTCGGTGTGCCCGCCGCCGGTCGGCGACTTCTGCGAGCGCGGGCTGCGGTTCGGACCCCACAACCTCCACGAGAACCGGCCCGGCAGCTACCGCAGCGAGCGGCTGGTGTTCGTGACCTACTTCAACGCCGGCCTGCGCGTCTACGACCTGGCCGACCCCGCCCACCCGGTGGAGGTGGCGCACTGGATCCCCGCCACCCCGGACGGACAGGAGGCGGTCCAGATCAACGACGTGTTCGTCGCCGAGGACCTCCACATCTACGTCACCGACCGGGTACGCGGCGGGGTGTACGTGCTGCGGCCGGACGACACGCTCGCGGCGCTGATGCGGGAGGCGGCGCAGTGACCGCCGCCGGCACACCGGCCAGCATCGACGTGCACGCCCACTGCGTGCCGCAGGAGGTGGTGACCGCGCTGCTCACCGACGGCGACCGGTACGGCATCGAGCTGCCCGAGGTGGACGGTCGGCGGCGCGTGGTCATCGCCGGCCGCGACGCCGGTCCGCTGCGGCCGGACCTGGTCGACCTGCCCCGGCGCCTGGCGGCGATGGACGCCACCGGCGTGGCGGTGCAGGTGCTGTCCAGCTGGATCGATCTCACCGCCTACGGTCTGCCCCGTGACCAGGGGCGGCGGTACGCGCGGATGTTCAACGAGGCGCTGGCCGCCGAGGCGGCCACCCACCCGGGCCGGTTCCGGGCGGTGTGTACCGTGCCGCTGCAGTGGCCGGCCGCCGCCGCCGAGGAGCTGCGGTACGCCGTGGGCGAGCTGGGCATGGTCGGGGTCGAGATCGCCACCACGGTGGCCGGCCGCGAGCTGGACGACCCCGAGCTGGAACCGTTCTGGGCGGCGGCCGAGGAGATCGGCTGCCTGGTCCTGGTGCACCCGTGCGCGTCCCTGGCCGG